>JBBRGK010000224.1:0-5697 GCA_038240805.1 Dehalococcoidia bacterium
CTCCAGTGGAACGTGCCGATGTATTCGTTAATCACAAGGCCGAGCCCACCGGCGCCGATCAGCCCCAGAACGACTGCCGAGTGGACGTTCACCTCCAGCGAGTACAGCGTGTGAGCGATGAAGTACGGCACGACCTGTGGCACGACGGCGAAGATGATCACCTGCAGGGGGTTAGCTCCGGCCGCCGTCACCGCTTCGATCTGGCCCCAATCGATGGCTTCAATCGCCTCTGAGTAGAGCTTGGCGAGCAGGCCGAAGGAAAAGATACTGAGTGCGACCACGCCGGGGAAGTGGCCGAGGGTGAACGAGATCGCGATCAGTCCCCAGATCAGGGTGGGGATCGCGCGGATGCAGCTGAAGAGCAGGCGCATCACATAGTAGATCGGCCGGGTGACCGGATGCCTGCCCATCAGGTTGCGGGAGGCGAGGAACGAAAACGGTGCGGCCATGACTGCGCCGCCGATCGTCCCCAACGCGGCCATCTCGAGGCTGACCCAGGCGTACTTCTGAATCGTCTCACCGGCGATCGACCACTTCGGGTGAAAAAGGCCGCTCGCGAGGTGCTGCGCCGCGTGCAGGTTTCCTGACCTCGTGAAGAGGAGGAAATCGACCTCTGAGTCGATCGCGAGCCGGTTCACACCGAAGATGATCAGGGCGACGATCAGCCAGTTCAAACCGAACAACCAGCGCACAAAGCCGTGCTGCTGGGCTCTGAGCAGACGACGTAGTTCTGCGGAGTCCAACTCCGTCTCGCTGCTAACTGCTTCCGCAACCCGCATGTCGTTGGCGGTGCGATAGAGCAGATTCAACCAGACAACGACCATCAAGCCGATGAATAGCGTCCAGCTCAGGCCGGTGTTCTGAGAGTCTTTGGGGAACTGCCAGTACGCTACCAGCGCAAGCAGGACGGTCGTCAGCAGCGTCAGCACACCGCGCATAGGCCGCCGGAGCAGGACGTAGCCAAGTCCCGGCACCAGCGCCTGCGCGATCAGCACTGGCAAACCGGTGACAGAAGGGCGCGGCACGGGGATCCGTGGAGCGGCGTCCGGCATGGGCGCCGGAACCGCCGGCGCGTCCGGGCGGATGGCTATGCTTTCGAGAGTGCGCGGCTCAACGGTAGACTCGTTCATACACGTCGCGATTCAGATCTGACGGCTTGCCGTCGAAAACCAGCCGGCCCTGCTTGAATCCAATTACGCGGTCGGCATATTCCCGCGCAAACTCGAGCTGATGCAGGTTGACCACCGTTGTGATGCCCTGTTCCCGATTAATGCGGCGCAGGTCATCCAGTACGGTGATCGAGGTCTCCGGGTCGAGTGAAGCTACCGGCTCATCGGCCAGCATGATCCGAGGTTGTTGGGCTAGCGCTCGCGCAATCGCAACCCGCTGCTGCTGCCCGCCGCTGAGGCTGTCCGCCCGCACGTACGCCTTGTCAGCGATTCCTACCCGTTCCAGTGCATTCAGCGCCAGCTCGACATCGCTCTGCTTGAACAGCGGTACGATTGTTCGCCAGCTACTTTGATAGCCGAGACGGCCGACCAGCACATTTTGCAGCACGGACATGCGCCGCACCAGGTTGAACTGCTGAAAGATCATGCCCATCTGACGCCGTGCCTGCCTCAGGGGCGCCCCTTTTGCCGTCGCCAGATCAGTGCCTTCGTAGGCGATCGTTCCGCTCGTCGGTCGCACGAGACCGTTGATGCAGCGCAGGAAGGTCGACTTGCCGGCGCCTGATGTGCCGATCACGACCAGAAACTCACCGCGGTAGATGTCCGCGTTCACGTCGTAGAGCGCCTGGGTTCCGTTGGGAAACCGCTTCACCAGGGCACGGGCGCTGATCTGGATCTCCATGGAGTTTCCCCGGTAGGTTCGACATTGAGCGTGCCGGCGGTGCTCAGCCGGTCAGGATTGCCAGACCAATCGCCGCACGAGGCGCCCGACACCGGGCGCCTCGTACAAACTATTTTTGAGCTACGGGGTTGGCCGTGGCGATGCGGCCGCGGCCGGGGTTGGGGATGGGGCCGGCACATTCTTCAACAGGTCGGGAGCGACCGACTTCACCGTCTGGCGCAAACCGTCGTAGTCGGCGTCGCTGATCGCACCCAACGCCTCGATCGAGAAGAGATCCTGGAGGACCGTCTTGCCTTCGGGGTCGCCCGAGTACTTCAGCAACGCTGCGCGGATTTTCGCCGCCAGGTCTGTGGTCAGATCTTTGCGCACGATCTGCGGATCACAGGGGATGAGGTCCGAGGTGTAAATGACCTTCGTTTTCTGAAGGATATCGGGGTACTGAGTCACCACTTCTTTGTTCGTGCGGGCGTCGTCGTAAATCGCGCCCGCATCGGCCTTACCTTCGTAGACCGCGACAGCGATCGCGCTCTGGTTGGAGATGTTGACCGACTTGAGGTCCTTCGTCGGATCAACGCCGGCCTTCGTCAGGGCGCCCTTCGGTACGAGGTTGCTCGACGTGGAGGTCACGTCTCCAAACGCGAAGCTCTTGCCCTTCAGATCGGCCAGGGTGTTGATGCCACTATCGGCCTTCGTAATGACGAAAGCTTTGTAGCCGGGAATGCCGCCGTTACGCAGCGAGCAGGTGACAGGGTAGGAGCCGTTCTGCTCGTGGGCGATCAGATAGTCGAGCGGTCCGACCCAGCCGATGTCAGCCGTTTTTGACGTCAGCGCCTGGGTGACTGCCGAGTAGCTGGACAGAGTGACCGACTTGACCGGGCGGCCCAGCTCTTTGCTTAAGTAGGCAGCGATCTTGTCGGCGCTCAGCTGAATAGCGTTGATGTCGCGCGAAGGCACGAACGCCATGACCATGCTCTTCGGATCGTCGGTGCCGCCCGCCGGCAGCGGTTTGGCGGCCGATGGTGAGCCTCCGGCCGATGGCGAACCCGCCGCAGCGCCCGGTGAAGCGGCCGGGGTGCCAGGGCGCGCCGTCGAAACGGCCGGTGATGCTGCTTTTATCGCAGCCTGCGTCGCGGCGGCCTGTGTGACAACTATCGTCGCCGCCTTGTTGTTGTTGCTATTGCCGTTGTTACTACTGCTGCAGGCGAGCGCTGCCACCGGCAGAATGGACAGCGCCAGCAAACTCAGCGGCAGGCGCAACCGGATTACTCCTGGACGACCAGCAAGCATAGAGCCTCCTCTTTTGACCTGTGCTCCGCCGGTCGGTCACGGCGGCCGCATCGAAACATCGAGCGAAGTCTATCACGCGATTCGCCCCAGCCACCGCCTCGTCGCTTCAATCTGACCGGAAGGCAGACCCGATAGTCCAGAACTGGATCAGCCGCTGGCCTCCGCCCGTTCCAGCAGGTGCTCGGACAGTGCTGTTATGGCGTTGTAGGCATACACGACGTAGTCGCGCGGATGCAGGTCGAGCGGTCGTAGCTCTTCCTTCCGGGCAGCGACGGGGTCGATAAACGCTTCCGGGCTGTCAAGCTCGACGCCCATCACCAACTCGTACAGTTCACCGTCGGCGCAGACAACGACACAGCCGCGTTCGTTGCTGCCGGCGGCATCTGGCTCTACCTCGATGGCATCGGTGAAGAAGGCGCCGGGAAAAGGCGGGAAAGGGTCCGCCTGACCGGCAAGCTGCCCGACAATCGTGCGCAACTGCCCGGCTGCTCGCTCAATGATCAGGTCGGCCTGAGCTTTTCGGGCAAGGGGAACGATGTCAGTTTCCGCCATAACGTAGGTCCTCCTTCACACGATGCTGCCGCCATATGGTCGCGGTACGACCAGAGTACAGGAAGAGACGGGTGCGGACGCGATTGCTGGCAGCAGCCCGTTGCAAGTGACTTCACCCGCGACTTCAATTGACGCGTGGTAGCATTGGGCGGCAGCGAAGGGAGTGTGCCGATGCAGGCAACCAGGCGCCAGATCCTCGATCATCTGCATCGCCATACCCGGGGCACAGTCCGCGACCTCACCGAACTGGTTGGCTTAACGCCGACGGGAGTGCGCCAGCACCTGACGGTACTCGAGCGCGACGGCCTTGTGCAGGCGCATGAAGAGCGCGGCAAGGTTGGCCGTCCTGCCCATGTCTACCGCCTGACCGAGCGGGGCGAAGGACTTTTCCCGCACAATTATGACATCCTCGCCAACCTGCTCATGGAAGAGGTTCATGCGATGGCAGGCGCCGACGCGTTGCAGCAGTTGATGCGACGCGTATCCGGTCGCATGGCAGAACGATACGCCGACCGTACGGAAGGCCGTACGCTAGAAGAGCGGGTGCAGGTTGCGGCGACGGTCTTGAAAGAGCTGGGCTGTGAGGTCGAAGCGGAGAGGGTGGGCGACGAGTACCTGATCCGCCAATGCACGTGTCCCTATCCGAATGTCGCCCGCCGTCACCGCGCCGTCTGTGCCTTAGAAGTCGATTTCGTGCGCAGGATGACCGGCGGCGATGCCCGCCTCACCAGCAGCCTGCTGCGTGGCGACGATGCCTGCACGTATCGGGTTCGCATGGCCGTTGTGCCCGGCTCCGCAGCCAAAGCGTAGCGAGCGCTCCGCGCTGCACTCCGTGCACGTCGATCACGGGAGGCACGTTGAAGTCCGCTATTTCCAGGCGTCGAGGCTGACCGTGCCTGTGCCGGTCGATACCTGATGCGGGGCGCCACCGTTTGACGGCGCGCTCCAGATCGTCCAGCGGTTGCCGTCAATTGTCGTCCAGGCGATCTGGCGCCCGTCGGAGGACCAGCGTTCGCCACCGATCTTTGCGGCTGTGGAGAGCCGGGTGGGGCTGCCGCCATTGATTGGGACGACGTACACGCTCGTGGGCGAGTCCGGGTCCTGTATGGCCTTATCTGTGGTGGCGACAACCAGTGATCGCGAACCCGGTGCCCAGCCTCCAACGGCCACCACGGGGCCGGGGGTTGATACCGGGTAGCCGTGGCCGTCGCCGGCGTCGATCAGCCACAGCACACCATTCTGGCGGACAGAGAGAAAGTGCCCGTCCGGTGACCATGCGAGGTCGGCCGCGTGGTCGAGTTGATCATTGAGGCGGCGAAATTCGCCGGTCTCAACATCAACGGCGCTGATGATAGTCTGATCGCCTCCCGCCAGATATGCGACCGTCTGGCCATCAGGTGACCAGACAGGGCTCGACTGCTCAGTCGGATCACTGGATGCGAGGGGACGTCGTTCTCCCGTCGTACTGCTCGACATAAAAATTCGCGGTTGGGTGGAATCGAGCCCAACTTCCGTAAAAGCAAGCCGGGTGCCGTCACTTGACCACGCAACATCTGCCCGGCGGCGAACTGGCGAAGTCTGGACCGGTGCGGAGCCCATGGTCCGTGTCTCGCCGCTGGCGATGGTGCGCACTTCATATGATGCGAGACAGCGCGGACAGGCAGCGTGCAGGTAGACGACCGCGGAACCGTCCGGCGATACGACGGCGCCCGCACTCTGTCCGCCAGCGTCGATTAGCTGACGCACCCCCGCGCCGGCGCCTCCAACGCTATAAATGGCAGCGTGCTCGTCGGAAGAGACGGTGTAGAGCAACGTGCCGTTTGCCACGATCCGTTTCGCCTTTGGCGGCGGATTGAGGCGTGAATCCAGTGCCTGTTTGCCTGCGCGTACGGCGCCACTCTCAAACGTGTTGCGGAAGGCGGCCCCGAGATGAGCCATCGCAACGATGGCTTTGTTCCTGACGGGCTTTCGGTTGGGATGTGACAGGTGCGGAAGCACCGGATATCT
>JBBRGK010000225.1:0-5692 GCA_038240805.1 Dehalococcoidia bacterium
GAGGTTCATCGCCGTTATGGCGGAGTCGTCCCCGAAGTTGCCTCGCGTCAGCACCTTCAAACGATTATCCCGGTGATCGACTCGGCGCTGCATTCAGCCGGATGCACATGGGATGACATTGATGGTGTTGCCGTCACGCACGGACCGGGGCTTGCTGGCTCGCTGCTTGTGGGGGTAAATGCGGCCAAAGCGATCGCCTTCGGGCGGCGCAAACCGCTCGTGGGGCTCAACCATCTCGAATCGCACATCTACGCGAACTGGCTGGATACCGAAACGTTGACTGAACCGCCTGATTTTCCGGCGCTGTGTCTCGTTGTCTCGGGCGGTCACACCGATCTGATTATCATGCGCGGTCATGGACGCTACGAGCGCCTGGGACGTACGGTGGACGATGCCGCAGGCGAAGCGTTCGATAAAGTCGGCCGCCTGCTCGGGCTGGGGTTCCCCGGCGGACCGGCGATCGAACGCACTGCGGCGGAGTTCGGCGCAGCTGGATTCCAGCTTCCCCGGGCATGGCTGCCCGGAACATGGAACTTCAGTTTCAGCGGTCTGAAGACGGCGGTATTGCACCTGACGCAGCAGGAGGATCATCCGCCGGCGGCGGAAATCGCGGCGGCGTTTCAGGAGTCAGTGGTCGATGTGCTGGCGGCCAAGACCGTACGCGCCGCACGCGAGCACAACGTCAGGCAGATTCTGGTCGCTGGCGGCGTGGCCGCCAACGGCGCTCTGCGGCGGGAACTCATCGCACGAGCGCCGGTACGGGTGCGCGTGCCCCCGCCGAAGTACTGCACCGACAACGCGGCCATGGTCGGCGCCTGCGGCTTCTTCCACTTCGCAGCAGGCGATACGAAGGACTTCGACCTTGACGTTGAGCCAAACCTCGCTTTCGCCAGTTGAAGGACGCATCGAGTACGTACGCTGGACAACCTGCCGTCACTGCGGCCTGCCGTACGCGCTGCGACATCGAAACCCCGAGTCCGGCCATGCCTGCTCGGTGCGCTCGGGCTGTTTCGTCATCATGTCAAACCAGCGCTGCCCGACTTGCGATGCGACCATTCACGCGGCGTGTCCCGCCGGCGTCGAGAGCATCTGTCCCGCTCTGCCGCCGGCACCTGTCTAACACCGCCGCGCCAAACACCGAAAGGCGTTGATGGTCTACGAACGTCGTGCCGTGTCCCGCCGGCGGTTCGAGGCCATCGTGCGTCGGGCGCTGATCCACTTGCCGCCGGAACTTGCTGCGCGGTTGGAGAACATCGATATCATCGTTCGCACACGCGCAACCGAGCGCCAGCTCCTGTCGGGCAGAGTGCCGGCTAACCACACCTTGCTTGGGCTCTACGTGGGAACGGACCTGACACGGCGTAGCCAGGGCTACAACTTCGCCCTGCCCGACCGGATTTTTATTTTCCAGCAACCGCTCGAACAGATCGCTGCTAGCGAGGAAGCGCTGGAACGGCTCGTCCGGCGAACGGTCCTGCACGAGGTGGCCCACCACTTCGGCATCGACGACGCCCGCCTGCACGAACTTGATCGATACTGAGCGAACGCCCCAACGGAGGTACCAGTGTCAGTGCTCGATGCGCTCCTTGATCGCTCTCGCCGTCGTGCTCCGGTTGTTGTCGGCGGCGGCACGACTCCTGTTACGTCGGTCCCGCGACCGCTGCAGTTAGTAATCGGCGCCCTCGCCCTCTGGACCGGTCTCAGCGGATTGTTTCTACTCCTCGTCAGAGGAGATTTCGCGCGGCTGCTCGCCGGCGGACTCGCCGACGCCGCTGGACGGCGGTTGCTTGGCATCAATCTCGTCGTCCTGGCAGTCGTGTACGCGGTAATCATCGCCCGCCCTGCGGCCTATGGTTCGCTCGGCTGGCTGCCACTCGCCGCTGATGTGCTTATTGCGCTAATCGGTGGATACAACGTCACCGCCGGCAGCCGCAGCTTTGACCGGGGCTGGCTAACGCCGTTAGCAGCGCTGGTTTTCGCGCTCGTAATCGCTGGCTTCCATATGGCAGGAGGCCCCGTCTACGCGGGAGATCGCGGGGCAACCCCCCACACATCGAGGTCATTGGACGCAGCAGCCATGAACGATACGCCCACGGAACGTCTTACGGCCGAGCATCGTACCGGACAACCTGGCGCCTCTATTGCCGCCGCGCCTCCGACGAGCGAACCGCCGGACGAAAGCGTGCTCGGGATATAGACCGGCGAGACTATTCGGTGGTGCTGGTTCAGGCGGCCACACGTCCGGCTCGCTGGCCTCTGACCAGTGCAATGAACACGCCCGCCTGAATCAATGGAATCAGTCCAACCAGAAGGAACACCTGGCCGTAGCCTGCGGCGTCAGCGAGAAAACCGAGCACGAAAGCGCCGAGCACGGTGCCGATATCCCACGCCACGACCAGCGTTGCCATCGCCGCGCCTCGTTCACTCTCCGGCGCCCGGTCCATAGTCAGAATCGTCGCGCCTGTGTGGCAGAGCGCGAAGCCGAGCCCATACACCAGTGCGACGAGATAAAACGCCCAGGCTGTGCTCGATGCGCTGAGTGCCAGCATAGCGATTCCTGTAAGCACGAGTCCAGGCACGATCGCTGCCGGGCGCGAGATTCGATCGGCCAGCCAGCCACCGCCGATCCGTCCCACGACCAGGGTGATACCGAACAGGATGAAGAAGACGCCCGGGTCACCGGCATGCCGCTGCTTTTCGACCAGGGCGAGGAACGCGGTGATCGCGCCGGCTGGAATTGTTACCGCAAGAAATGTGACCATCGGCAACAGCGCCGAGCGGCTGAACAGCTTCGCCGGTGCTCTGCCCGCCGACCTGCGAAGCCCGGTTTCCACCAGCAGGATTGCCAGAACGACGCAGCCGACGTTTAGCACAGCGCTGAAGCCGAAAAGCACGGTGTAGCCAAAGGTCGTCGCCAGCCACAGCCCCAGGCCCGGTCCGTACAAATTGGTGCTGGTGTAAACGACGCCGTACCACCCCATCCCCTCGCCGCGACGGCGAACCGGCAGAACATCTGCGAGCGCGGCCATGATCGCTGTCGTGATGAACGCCTGCGCGGCTCCGAAAAACAACCGCAGGACGGTGAGAAACCAGATATCGGTGCTGACAGCATGCAAGGCAAGCGTGATCGCGCAGCCGGCGCCGCCAATAACCAGAAAGATGCGCCTGCCTGATCGATCAACCATTCGGCCAGTGAAAGGCCGCAGGACCATCGAGGCGATGAAGGGAACCCCTACAACAAGCCCGATCTCCCAGCGCGGCGCCTTCGCGATGTACAGTGGCAGCGCCGCCACCATCATGAACGAGCTAAGAAAGAACAGATGCACGACGCCTAGAACGAGGCCATATGCAGCCGTCCACAACGCCGGTGCTGCGGCCGGCACGAACGAGGTTGAGGCCGCCGTCGAATTCGACGCTGGGTCCCGAACTGCCCCTGGTACTCTGGCCATTACGGGCATGCTAAAGTCCGGGCAGAAGAACCGTCAACGCTCCTTCAACGGCAGAGAGGATCGTTCGCTGACAACCGGCGCCGTCGCGTTGTAGAGTGTGCCCGCGGCTCGCGGCCAGATCTGGCAAACAAGCCCGCATCAGGAGTGCTTTCGCCGTGCAGACTGACCAGACCGTTAGGGCTCTTACCATGGTCCCACTTTTTGCAACCTTGCCTGCCGCGATCGTGGAGGCAATCGCCGGAAAGGTGCGCCGCCGCCGTTACGCGGACGGCGAGGTCATCTACCACGAAGGCGATCCGGGGCGCTCGCTCTGCATCATCGAATCGGGCAGGGTGAAAGCGGTTTCCGTGTCCGAGCAAGGCCAGGAGGCGCTGCTGGCCGTCATGGGTCCGGGTGAGTTCTTCGGCGAGCTTGCCCTGTTCGACGATATGCCCCGGTCGCTGGACATCGTGACTATGGAAGCGACGATGACGTTGAACCTGGCTCGCGAGGACTTCTTTGCGATTATCGACCGCTTTCCCGAGGTGTCGCGCCAGATCTTCACCGTCCTCGCGGCGCAGATCCGGCGGCTGACGAGCGAAGTCAGCGATATCGTCTTCCTGAACCTTGACGCCCGCATCGCCAAGCGGCTGCTTGAACTCGCCGAGAGTCATGGCGCCGATACTCCCGAGGGCCGGCGCATCGAGTTGAACCTGAGCCAGGCCGAACTCGGCTCGATGGTCGGCGCGACCCGAGAGAGCGTCAATCAGTGCTTGCGCCGCTTCCAGGAGGCGGGTCTCATCCTGCTCGCACGTCAACGGATCACCCTCGTGAAGCCAGATGGGCTGCGGCGGCGGATCACCTACTGACCCGAAATTGAGGCATGGCCCCGAACCTCTTCTGGACACAGTCATCTCAGATCCGTATCATCGTTGTGATTAGCCAATGAAATGAAGGGGTCGGGACTTGCCTCATATTGCCTCGGCGAAGAAACGGATGCGGCAGGCCGTCAAGCGGCACGACCGTAACCGCGCCTTCACCAGTACTGCGAAGAACTATATCCACCGCGCCCACGCCGAGATCGCCAGGGGTCCGGGCGATACGACCGAGGCGACCGTGAAGCTTGCCATCCGGGCGCTCGACAAGGCCGCCGAAAAGGGCATCATCCATAAGAACAACGCTGCGCGCCGGAAATCCCGGCTTATGCGCCGGCTCAATGCTGCCCTGGCGCCCAAGGCCTGATCCCGGAAGGCAGGTCTACCACCCTTCATCACGGAGGACGGATGGCGGACCTGGGGGAGACCCTCCAGAATACACGCCTGCAGCGCGGTGTCTCTCTGGAGGAGGCCGAGCGGGCGACGCATATCTCGCGTCGGTATCTGCAAGCGCTCGAGGACGATGACTTTTCCGTCTTCGTCGCACCGGTGTTTGCCCGCGGATTCCTTCGCAGTTACAGCCAGTACCTGGGGCTCGACCCCGCAGAAATGCTGAGCCTCTGGCAGGGCGAGGCTGCGGTAGACAGCCGGCCAGTTGAAACAACGACCGCCACCACTGCCGATAGTCGCCAGACCCGAGCAGACTCGGAGTCGCTGCGGACAGAGTTCGAGCGGCGTTCTCGGCCTCTGCGAGACCGGGATCAGGACCGGCGCCCCCAACGGCGATCATTTCCGGCTGCGTCCGGCTCGGCGCCGGGACCGCTCAGTCGTCCGACGCTCGGTCGTGTCGACCCGACGCCGGCATCTGTCGCGGCGGTGCTCATGGCCGTGCTCCTGGTTCTAATCACGCTCACCGGCTTCGGTGTGGCAAAGCTGGCGGGGAAGAAAGGGGCGGCTGTGTCAGGGGTCAACGTCTCGCCGGTCCCAACCGCGACTGCCGCCGGCGGAGCGGTTGCCGGCCAACCGAAGCCAACGCAGACGCCACCACCCCGCAAGGCGGGCTCGATGCCAGACCTGGTGGGTAAGGACGCACCAGCGGCAGTTCAACAACTGCAGCAGGCCGGCATCACTCCCCTGGTGATTTCAGTCCCCAGCAGCAACCGGAATGACCGGCCCGGCAGCGTTACCCGCCAGAACCCTGCTGCAGGCACGGGCGTGACGACGAACTCCGCCGTGACCCTGGTCGTGAACCAGGCGACAGGCACACCGGCGGCTGGCGGTACACCAGGAATCGGTGGCCAGCGTTTACCGTCCGGCAGCATCACTCCCACGGGTCCGGGTGGCGGAGCTCCATCCGTGCCGGGCCGCTCTGCCACGACACCTCCCCGT
>JBBRGK010000226.1:0-5679 GCA_038240805.1 Dehalococcoidia bacterium
ATGGTCGGTTTCCGGCGGCGCTGCGGGGTACACGGTCGATATCAGCTGCGTTGAAAGCATGATCTCCGATGCAGATCGCCGCCTGGCACTGGAAAAGCGGCGGCTGCGCGCCGAGCCAGAGCCGTAGCCGTCCGCAGTCAACTGCGCTGTCCACTCAAGTTGAGCCAGGAGTAAATTAGTTGACCACCAGGAATCGAGAACACCCATGAGCGTGCGCATCGGACTTGCGCTCGGCGGCTGGCCATTTGGCCGAAACGATAACGGTCCGTTCTGGGACTTTGTCGACCAGGCAGAAGCGCTCGGCTTCGATTCGCTCTGGCTAAGCGACCGCCTGATCTCGACCTCGCCGATCGTCGAGCCGATCGCGGGAATCGCAGCGATCGCTGGCAGAACGCGCAAAATGAAGTTCGGCATGAGCGTACTCGTGCTGCCTTTGCGTAACCCCATTGTCCTTGCAAAAGAGATCGCGACGATCGATTTTCTCTCCGGCGGGCGCATGCTGCCGGCGTTCGGAATCGGCACTGACGACCCTCGTGAGTATGAGGCGGCCGGCACCGCAAAAGTGGAACGCGCCGGTCGCACCGATGAAGCCGTAGCCCTCATGCGCCGCCTCTGGTCCGAAGAGCACGTCACTCATCATGGCCGTTACTACAACTGCTCGGATGTGACGATCACGCCAAGGCCGTTGCAGAGAACCCTGCCCGTCTGGTTTGGTGGCCGCAGTGAGCCAGCCTTCAGGCGCGTGGGCCGCACCGGCGATGGCTGGCTCGCTTCCTTTCTCACTCCGACAGAATTCGCCGAAGGAGCGGAACGGATCCGGATCAACGCCGCCGCAGCGGACCGCGAAATCGACGCCGATCACTACGGCGTCATCCTCTCCACCTGCATAGCCGGCAGCGCAGAAGAGGCGCGAAGCCTTTCCGCGCCGCAGTTGCGACGGTTTAGGCCTGACGTATCGGTGGAGCAGGTGAGTGCGTTCGGTACTCCGGACGACTGCGCGAAGCAGATCGGCGAGTATTTACGCGCTGGCGCAAGCAAGTTTGTTTTACGGCCATCGTGCCCGCCCGAACAGCTATCGGCCCAGCTCGATCTGATTGCTCGCGAAGTCGCACCCCGCTTCGATGCCGCCATGGTCACTGTGTAAGACAGTGTGGCCGTTCAGCAGACGTCGCGAGCCGAAGCCGGCAGCCACTGACGGAGCGCTGCTGGTGCCGTACGCCGGTCCCGGCGCCGAGTTGACCGCAAGCGTGGGTCATGCCGGTGCGGAATTGCTCCGGCCGGTTTGCAGCCGTTGCACGGTCGCATTGGAGTCGCGTCGCCCGCCTGGAAACAGCATGCTACCGCCGGTCTATGCGGCCGTGGTGTGCCGGCTCTGTGCCTGGATCGACTGCAAGAACTGCAAGGGATCGCCGTCGGATGCGCCGTGTACGATCTGCGGCAGCCCGGTTGTGCCGGCTCAGGTCGCGTTCTTCGAGTAGCGTCGGGTTCCACGGCCAATACTCCCGGTGCTCGGGTATCGCGGACTCGAGTACACTCCTGTCAATTGCGCAGAGCAAGGAGCACACCTGATGGCAACCATGCCCGCGGTCAGTCTTGCAGCGGTGCCGGGTCGCCGGTCCAACACCATCGATCTCGCCCGCCGGATCGAGGAGCGTGGCTTCGCCGGAATCTACTGCCCGAGCGTCGGCGACGGAATGGCGCTCTGTGAAGCGCTCGCCTTTGCAACGAAGAAGATCCCGTTCGGCACCTCGATCGCCAATATCTACGCGCGCAACCCGCTCGATTACGCGCAGACGGCAGCATTCATCCATGAGGTCAGCGAGGGGCGCTTCCGCTTCGGCATCGGCGTCAGCCACGGCCCAAGCAACGAGAGGCTGCAGGCTCGGCCAGGTAAGCCGCTGTTGGACACCCGCTCGTTCGTCGAGCGTTGGCGCACTGCTGGCGAGCAGTCCGGCGGCCTTCCTCCGCTGGTGCTTGCGACCCTGCGGCAGAAGATGGTCGAACTGGCATCGGAGATCGCGCAGGGCGCTGTGTGGGCGAACGCGGCCCGCTCGCACATGTCCGTGTCGCTGGAGCACCTACAGCCGGCGCAGCGCGGCGACCCGGCCTTCATCATCGCCGACATGATCCCGACCTGCATCTCCGACGATCGCGAGGCCGCAGCGAACGTAATGCGCCGGACGCTGAGCACGTACGTGCAGCTGCCCAACTATCAGAACTACTGGATCGAAGCCGGCTATCCGGATGAAATGGAAGCGATCCGGGCCGCAATCGTCGCCGGCCAGCGGGAGAAGATACCCGGTCTGATGACCGACCGCTGGCTCGCCGACGTAACACTTTTCGGCAGCGCTGCGGAGGTTCGTGACGGAGTTGAGGCGTGGAATAAAGCGGGCGTAAATACGCCGATACTTGTACCGTCGTCCGCAACCGGGGGACAGTTGCAGGCGCTGGACGAACTGTTCGCGGCGTTTGCCTGATCCGGCACGCCATCACGGCAGTGACGGCTGCAACGCCGTAAGCTGGAACTACCGCACCAGGCAGATATCACAAATTCGCGTCGAAAACAGTCATCACTCTGCTGCTGCTCGTGGGATTCCCGTCACTGATGTAGCGGGACTATTGACATGGCTCGCCGTTATGACACCATCTGTCCACCGTGTGCAGCGGTTGGAGAACGGATGGTGCGGTGATGGCGCGGCAGAGACGGAGTGGTCCGCATTCAGATCAAGCGGTATCTGCTGCACACCCCGACGGCACTATCCGGCCATGCCGCCTGTTTCAAGCAGACGGTACGTTACTTGCCTGCGGCATGGCCCTGATTGACGGCAGCCGCGAAACCGGCTACACCGTGACCGTGCAGGGACTTGAGCCAATCGGGCCGGTGCTGCTCGCGATTTTCGGCGGCGGTGAACGCGGTTTTCGCCTTGAGTCATCTGGTCGGGATATCCTGGACGTGGAGCTCACTGCGTCCCGCTGGCTTGAGGGTGGCCGCAGAGTTTGTTTCTTTAGCTCCCTCCCTTCGGGATCTCCCGTCCTTTGACGCGTCTAAAGCACGCGGTCAGGCAATCCAGGCCAGGATCAGTCCGGGGCAGCGATGACCGACGCAAGCGTTGACGCCGAGACCGACCGGGCGCGGTTATTCCCTCCAGGTGTAAAGATAGTCGCGCTCTATGACGGGCACTGCGGGCTCTGCCGCGCATCCGTCCAGTTCTTGCAGGCACGCGACCGGGAGCACCGCATTCACCCGGTGGCCTTGCAGACGCCCGGCGTGCTCGCGCTGCTCCACATCTCCTCAGCGGAAGCCGAGGGCGTGATGCATGCCTTTGGCAGGAACGGAGAGCACCGGTCCGGCGCGGACGCAGTGCTCTGGGCGATCTCCTTGCTACCTCGCTTCGGTGCTCTGCGGGGCGTCTGGTCATTGCCGGGTGTCATGCCCGTGGCGCGGTTTGTTTATGGCCAGATCGCGAAGCGACGTTCGCGAACCGTGTGCGAGGGGGACTCGTGCAGGGCGCATTGAGCATCGGCCGGGAGCCTGATTCTTTCTCTCGGAATCGGCGTGTGCTGTCGGGGGTGCGCCCCGTGTGCGCCTGTCGATGAGCACGTGTACTAGAATGCAACTACGGTGGCGTCTGCACCGGGACGCGATCGACGGAGAGTAGTACATGTGTGACTTTGATACGGCAGCGATGCCCGATGTCAGCGAACTGATCACCGACACGGGCAGGGCAGCCTTAAATGACCTTCATGATCAGATCAATGCGTCGCTCGCGGCGGGAGGGGATCCGGCAGTCGTTATCGAGCGAATCAAGGCGCCCTTCGCCGCATTCCTCAAACGCGACGGCTGGTTGCCGGAGCCATGCCGCAGGCCGATTCCAGGCAAAGCTGCGAGCTATGCGCTGCTGCGCTCCAGAGATCCGGAGTACGTGCTGTTTAGCATGGTGCTGCCGGCGGGAGAGAGTACGAAGGTACACAACCATCTCGCCTGGGGCCTGATCGGCCTCTGGCAAGGCAGGCAGTTCGAGGTGCAGTATCGCCGGGTAGACGACGGCTCAAGGCCTGATTTTGCGGAGATCGTGGAAACGCACCGGCAAACGCTCGAACTCGGTGATATTACCCGCCTGCTGCCGCCGCTGGACGATATTCACATCATCTCCACTCTTTCCGACACTCCATCTATTTCAATTCACCTGCTGGGCAACGACCTGGGCAGTATCCCGCGGCAACTCTTTTATCCCGAAGAGCGCCGTGCAGAGACCTTCATTTCGGGATACGACAACGTCTCCGGCATCGCCGGCGCTGACGCGGCCGGGGTCGGAGCACGACGCTGAACGTCCGCAAGGATGAGATACGAACCACATGACTTTTAATCGACTGATCGCATCCATACTCAGCCTTCTCGGTCTCGGCGGCGCTAAACCGCGCGCGGGAGCCGCCAGGCGCTCTCGCCGTGCTGGCCCGCCGGCTGATCCCGTCCGGGCGGCCGCCGCCCTGGACTCCGCGCGTCGAGAAGCCGCGGAGATCATCGCGCGCGCCAGGGCAGACGCGATCGAAACCCGCGAACGTGGCATTCGCGAGGAGACGGCGCAGCGGGACAACCTGGCTGAAATGGCTCAGCGTCTCGAAGAGCGGCAGCAAAGGCTGCAGAACAGGTTGACCGCGCTCTCCGAGCGTGAACGGTTGCTCCGGCAGAGCGCCGACGAGTTTGGCGCGATGGATGAGGACATGACGGCGCTACGGGGCCGCCGGCTGGCCGCATTGCAGGCCCGCGCCGGCGTAGGCCTCGATGAGGCCGCGGGCGAGGTGATGGCATCGATCGAGCGCGAGTTGCAGGAAGAAACGGAGCGGCGCCTGCGGCAGCATGAAGCCGTAGTTTCCGCCGAGGCCGACTTTCGCGCCCGGAGCCTGATCGCAACTGCAGTGCAGCGGTTGAACCCGCCGACGATCCCCGACCCATCCGTCGACCCGTTGCACACCGCAAGCGCCGACGCGAAGCAAAAACTGCTGGCACGAGACGGGCATACCCTGCGAGCGATCGAACAGGCGACCGGCTGCGAGGTCGCCGTGGAAGACATTCCCGGTGGCTCGCCGTCGATCACGCTCGCCGGCTTCGATCCGGTCCGCCGTGAGGTCGCCCGCACGGCACTGACGTGGCTAATACGCGACGGAGCGATGAATCCGGGCCGGGTTGAGCAGCTCATTCAGAAAGCGCACCGCGAGGTTGCAGCGAGCATCGAGCGTGCGGGCGCAATCGCTGCCGCCGAGGCAGCGTGCAAGGATCTGCCATCTGAAGTAGTACGCACCCTCGGCCGGCTGCGCTACCGCACGAGCTACGGTCAGAACCAACTGCAACATGCAATCGAAACCTCGCGCCTTGCCGCAATGCTTGCGCATGACCTTGGTGCCGATGTCCAGGTCCTGCGCTACGGCGCCCTGCTGCACGACCTGGGCAAAGCTATCGACCGGGACACAGAGGGCACCCATGCAATGCTCGGCGCGGAGATATGCCGGCGCAACAACATGCCCGATGCTATCGTCCATTGCATCGCCGCCCACCACGAGGAGATCGAGCCCGAGACGCTTGAAGCGCGGCTGACCATCATCGCGGACTCGATCAGCGGTGGCCGTCCCGGAGCACGGCGAGAGTCGCTTGAGCGTTACCTGGCACGGCTCACCGCGCTT
>JBBRGK010000227.1:0-5676 GCA_038240805.1 Dehalococcoidia bacterium
TAAGCACAGTCGAGCACCACACGGTGTTGCACACCTGTGAGTATCTGGAGAAATTCGGCATCACGACGGTGCAGGTTGCGACCGATGCCCTTGGAGTAGTAGATCCCGCAGAGGTCGCGGGCGCGGTAACGCCGGACACGGCGCTGGTAACGATCATGCTCGCTAATAACGAGGTGGGAGCCGTTCAGCCGCTCCGCGAGATCGTTGATGCGGTGCGTGAGCGCGGCCGCAGACTGGGCCGCGAGATACCGGTGCATACCGACGCGGTGCAGGCGCCCAACTGGTTGCCCGTCGATGTTCAGACCCTCGGTGTAGATTCGCTCAGCCTTTCGGCGCACAAGTTCGGCGGGTCGACCGGGGCGGGGGTCCTGTACCTGAAACGCGGCGTCCCATTTCTTGCCCAGCAGTCCGGCGGCGGCCAGGAGCGCCAGCGCCGTGCCGGTACCGAGCATGTGGCGGGAATCGTCGGCGCCGGTGTCGCGATACAGATCGCGACCGAGCAGCGGGAACTCGCCGTGGCAAAGATCGAGTTACTCCGAGATCGCCTGATCGCCGGTGTACGCGCCCGCTTCCCTGATGCGAACCTGAATAGCAATGCGCCGGTGAGGTTGCCAAACATCGTGAACTTTTCCTTCCCCGGCATGGAGGGCGAGCGCTTTGTCACTGCGCTCGACGAACTGGGGGTCGCCGTTTCCAGCGGTTCTGCCTGCATGTCCACGTCATGGGAACCGTCGCATGTTCTGCTGGCGATGGGGCTGCCGGTGGAACTGGCCACCGCCGCGATCAGATTTTCACTCGGACCTGACACGACGGCTGCGCAAGTCGATCGTATGCTTCTGGTGCTTCCCCTCGCGGCGGAACGGGCCGGCCCGGTTGCAGCCCATCTGGCCGGCTGAAGCCACGTTTTTTTGCCCACCTCGAACCATTTGCATACAGATTTGCCAACGGTGAACAGACATGGCCTGGACCCTGAGACACAAAACGGAACCTGCGGCCGCAGGTCAACCCGCCGGCAGCGATGCTGGCGCAACCACGGCCATGGCACCGATCGAGCTCATCGTCGGCCTGGGCAACCCCGGCCCGGCCTTTTCCGGTAACCGGCACAACGTCGGCTTTCGCGTCGTCAACCGGCTCTCACGAGAGCTTGGCATCGATGTGAGCAAGCACTCAAAGCTCGCCAGCATTGGCGAAGGGCAATTCGAGGGCAGCCGACTCGTGCTCGCAAAGCCGCGAACGTTCATGAACCTCAGCGGACTCGCGATCGGCGAGTTGCTTCGCCGTTACAGGCTGCCCGCGGGCCGCATGCTGCTGATCTACGACGAACTGGACCTGCCGGCAGGGCGGGTACGCGTACGCGAATCGGGGGGCTCGGGTGGCCAAAAGGGGATGAAGTCGATCGTTGCGGCGGCGGGCACCACCGATTTCCCTCGCATTCGAATCGGCATCGGCCGTCCAATCGTCGGCGACGCACCGTCGTGGGAGCCCGAGGTGATCGCAGGCTGGGTGCTGGGCGACCCACCACCGGAGCAACGCAAGATTCTCGATGAGGCCGTGCAGACAGCCAGCGAGGCGGCGATTGCCTGCCTTCGCGATGGGGTTACTGCCGCGATGAATCAGTTCAATCGCGCCTGAAGGGCTGAGACCTGATGCGCCTGAATGGCCTGCTTCCACTGATCGAAACATCGCCGCCGATCCGCGATCTGCTCAAAATCGCGGGCGCGAAGTCCGTTCGTCGCACGATCGGCGTTTCGGATGCAGCCAAACCGGTGCTGCTCGCCACGCTGCTCGATAGCACGACCGTACCCGCCCTGATAGTGGTCCCGCGACCCGACCGCGCTGCTGCGCTGGCCGAGGAGCTGGCCCTGTTTCTGTCCGATCCCGATCGGATCTTGCTGTTCCCCGAGTCGGACACGATCCCATTCGAGCGGATGACTCCCGACCTCGAGGCTGCGGAACAGCGCCTGCGGGTGCTTCAGCGGCTGAGCGGGCAGCCGAACTCTCCCCCGCTCGTGGTCACGTCAGCTATGGCGCTTGCCCAGCGCACTCTTGCCCCGGCGGAGCAGAGTGCTTCAATGTTTGAGCTGTCGATCGGCGGACGTGTACCGATGGCCGCCATGATGACGACGCTGCACGGTCTCGGCTACGAGACAGTCAGCCTGGTGGAGGCGCCGGGGCAGATGAGCCGCCGGGGCGGCATTATCGACGTGTACCCGCCTGCTACTGATCATCCATACCGCATCGAATTGCTCGGCGATCAGATCGACAGCCTGCGCACTTTCGAGCCGTCCACGCAGCGAACCGTTGAGCGCGTTCAGCGGGCGGCAATCGGCGCGGCGCGCGAGGCGTCTGCCGAGGCGTCTGCACTGCTGACACTGCTATCTGGTCTCGATCTCGATGGCCTGGACGAAGACAGCAGAGAGCGATGTGAAGAGGAGGCTGTCCAGCTTCGTGCCGGCGATCTTGCGGTGGGCAATGGCTTTTACCTTCCGTTTCTCGCTCGCGCTCTGGTGCTCGACTACTTCCCTGCCTCGTCGCTGGTAATCGTGGATGAACTGGCCGACGCTACGCACGCGCTCGATGAGCTTGACGCTCAGGCTGCTGAAGCGAGAGCAGAATTGGAGCGCAGGGGCGTAATTCCGCGCGGCCTGCCACTGCCACACGCCAATAGCCGAAGCGTGCTATCGGCACTGACCGAACACCCGCGTGTCATCGATCTGCACCGCTGGGCGACGGACGCCAGCGATGCCACCGCAGAGACCGTGTTCGCGCCTCTGAAAACCTACGGCGGCCGCCTCCGCCTGGCAATGAACGACATCTTTGGACTGCTCCGCGCCGGTGACAGGGTGGTGCTCACCTCGCAACAGAGCGCACGACTTTGCGAGTTGTTCCGCGGAGAGGGCCGCGAGGTAGCAGCCCACGAGGAGATCGCGTCCCCGCCGCCGCCCGGCAGTCTGTCATTGGTTCACGGATCGGTGGGCAATGGCTGGGCTGTCGATCTGGCCGACGGGCGACTTCAACTGATCACCGACGCCGAGATTTTTGGCTTTACAAAACAACGCCGGCCGCAGCGCTCACGTCCCGGCAACCGGGATGCTTTCCTCGCTGATCTGACTCCCGGCGACCATGTCGTCCACATCGAACACGGCATCGCCACGTTCAACGGCCTGGTGCGCCGCACCATAGACACCGTCGAGCGCGAGTTCCTTGAGCTGCTCTACGCCGATGGCGACCGATTGCTCGTGCCCACAGACCAGGTGGACCGGGTTACGAGGTACGTCGGGCCGAGTGACCGCACGCCGTCACTCACCCGGCTGGGTACGGCGGAGTGGATCCGCGCCAAGGACCGCGTTCGCCGGGCCGTGACCGATCTCGCGCAAGACCTCCTGAACCTCTACGCGGCCCGCGAGGCCCTCTCCGGACACGCGTTCTCACCAGACTCTCCCTGGCAGCAGGAGTTGGAGGCCGCCTTCCCGTACGTCGAGACGCCGGACCAGCTGCGGGCAATTCAGGAGGTCAAGAGCGACATGGAGAGCCCGCGTCCGATGGACAGGGTCATCGTCGGCGATGTCGGTTATGGTAAAACGGAGGTTGCGATTCGGGCGGCGTTCAAGGCCGTGCTCGATGGCATGCAGGTAGCCGTGCTCGTGCCGACGACAGTGCTTGCCCAGCAACACCTCCAGACGTTCCGCGAGCGTCTGAGCGGCTTTCCGACGAAAGTTGATGTACTCTCTCGCTTCCGTAGCGACCGCGAAGCACGGGAGATCATGGAAACCGCTTCGAGTGGCGAAGTGGACATCCTCATCGACACCCACCGCCTGCTGCAAAAGGGTGTGTCCTTCAAAAACCTGGGCCTGGTGATCATCGATGAGGAGCAGCGTTTCGGCGTCGCGCACAAGGAGCGGCTCAAGCAGCTGCGACAGCAGGTAGACGTGCTAACGCTTTCCGCCACGCCGATTCCCCGCACGTTGCACATGTCTCTTTCGGGTATCCGTGACATGTCGACCATGACCACTGCGCCCGAAGACCGACTGCCAATCAAGACGTACGTCGCTGAGTTCGACGATCGACTGGTGCGTGAGGCGATCCTGCGCGAGATCGACCGCGGCGGACTCGTCTATTTCGTCCACAACCGGGTGCATAACATCGAGCGCATCGCGGCCGAGCTACGAGCGGTCGTGCCGGAGGCACAGATCGTCGTCGGCCACGGCCAGATGCCCGAAGATCAACTTGAGCAGGTAATGGTGGACTTTCAGAAAGGCCAGTACGACGTGCTCGTTTGCACGACGATTATCGAGTCAGGTCTGGACATCCCGAGCGTCAATACCATCGTTATCAATCAGGCCGACAGGCTTGGCCTGTCACAGCTCTACCAGCTTCGTGGCCGTGTCGGCCGTGGCGCAAATCGCGCCTACGCCTACCTGCTATACGACCGCAACCGTGCCCTCACCGAGACTGCTCAGAAGCGCCTACAGACCATTTTTGAGGCGACGGAACTGGGGGCGGGCTTCCAGATCGCATTGCGAGATCTTGAGATCCGTGGGGCAGGTAACTTGCTCGGCTCCGAGCAGAGCGGGCACATCGGTGCCGTCGGCTTTGATCTGTACAGCCGAATGCTCGGCGACGCAGTGAAGCGGCTGCGTGCGATCGCTCAGGGCGAAGAGCCGCCACTGCCCGCTTCTTCGTTGCCCGCAGTTCAGCTCGATCTGCCGCTCACGGCCTACATACCGGAGAGCTATGTCATCGATCTCAACACGCGGCTGGCGCTCTACCAGCGCATGGGGCAGATCGACGCACCTGAAGAGGCGCAGCGGCTTGCCGATGAGCTGGCCGACCGCTTTGGATCGCCGCCTCCGGCTGCGCGTAACCTGCTGTACGCCCTGTCGCTGAAAGCGCTGGCACGCGACGCAGGCGTGCAGTCCATTCTGCGTGAAGGCAACGAGTTTGTTCTCCGGCGAGGAGCGCCGTTGGAGGATCGACGGGCGATTGAGCGGCAGTTCCCGCGTGGAGTGACAGTGGGCACGACCCAGGTCCGCGTATCCGCCGCGGAGTCCTGGCCGGCTCTCCTCTACCGGGTCACAGGGTTTCTCTCAGGCCTCGGAGCACTCGAACTGCCCGCTTTCACTGAGGGTGCGCTGCAAGAGTTGTCAACCGAGCGGAGTTCACCGGGGGCCAGCCCGCCCGAGGGCGCATGGGAACGACCATCGCAAGCACCCGGTTTTCGAGCGGCCTCCCCGCCGCGACCGTTTACCGAAAGCCACCAAACGAACGGCCACCCCAGCCCACCCTTGGGCCGGCCAGCGGAACGCCCAGGCGCTCGGCCGCCGGCCCGCAGAGGCAGCCGCAGGTATGGCCGCTGAGGCTGCAAGTCGTTACGTCGCGTTGCGCTGACCAGCCGGTTCGCTATACTTCGGCTGTGGCAAAACACCCTATTTCGTAGCTTTCAACTCATGCAAGGAATCGAGCAATCGTGAATCCACGTATCTTCGACACCCATGTTCACTTCCCAAATAACTGGGAGGACCCCGGCGAGGATCCAACTCCGCGGGTGGAGCACCTTATGGAACGCCTGCGAGAGACGGGAGTCGTAAAAGCCGCGCTTTTAAGCGGTGGCCGGTGGGGAATGGATCATCAGCGATGCATCGATGCCCTGCGGCCATACGAAGACCTGGCAATCCC
>JBBRGK010000228.1:0-5642 GCA_038240805.1 Dehalococcoidia bacterium
GGTCAGATCTACGGCCAGATCCAGGACATCGTGACCAGGGAGGTTCCCTACATCTACCTGGTCGAGACTCCGAGCAACCTGGCCTTCCACAACGAGTTCAAGAACCTGGGCGACCACAACGCCAAGTCGAGCATTTATTACGAGGACGCGTGGTGGACGAAGGGGAAGCCGTCGCCGGCGTAGCTCCGGGGCTTATACCAATTCCTGATGACGCGGACGGAAACAGGTTGCGCCGAGCGGCCCTCATCCCTCTTATCCCTTCTCCCAATTCTGGGCGAAGGGACGATAATATTGCGTACTATCAGACTACGGGGGAATATCCGACCGTGTCATGCTAACGCCCGCCGCTGCAACCAGGCACGTGCAACGCAGCCACGTATCGTCCTCTCTCCCGACATGTGTGAAGGGGGGAGAGAGGATAAGAGGAGTGAGGGCGACTCGGGATAAGACGAATGAGGGTGATCGCCGCGCTGATATTACTGACCCACGGCCGCTAATGCTGGCCCCGGCGCCATGAGCCGTTACCTGCTGCGCCGGCTCATGCAGGTCATACCGCTGCTGTTCTGCATCGTGACCCTGACCTTCGCCCTCATTCATGCCGCGCCGGGCGATCCGGCAACCTACCTCGCCGGAGACTCCGCCAGCGCTGACTACCTGAAGTTCATCCGGCACCGTTTCGAGCTGGACCGGCCGCTGCCGCAACAGTACCTCACCTACATCGACCGGCTGGCTCACGGAGATATGGGACGCTCGTTCACGCAGGGCAGCTCCGTAGCCGGCCTGGTTCGCGGGCGGCTGGGCGCCACGCTGCTGCTGGTCGGCACGGCGACAGTGCTTGCCACGGTGCTCGGCGTCGGCCTGGGCATCGCCGCTGCGGGACGGCCCCACTCCCTGTTTGACGGCGCCATCGGCATCGTCAGCCTGGCCGGCTACTCGATGCCAGTCTTCTGGCTGGCACAGCTGCTGTTGCTGGTGTTTTCGCTGGAGCTGGGCTGGTTCCCCACCCAGGGGATGACCAACGTGCGGCAAAACCTGACCGGCCTACCGCACCTTCTGGATGTTGGCCGGCATCTGGTGCTGCCTGTGGCCGCGCTCACCGTGCAGCAGGTGGCGCTGATCATGCGGCTGACGCGGGCCGGTCTGCTGGAAGTGCTGGAGCAGGAGTGGATGACCGCAGCGAGGGCGCGCGGCCTGCCGGAGCGGCTGGTCATTTTCCGTCACGCGCTGCGCAACGCGCTGCTGCCGGTGACGACCGTGATCGGCTCGCATATCGGCTTCTGGCTGAGCGGCGCCGTGCTCACGGAGACGGTCTTCGGCTGGCCGGGGCTCGGCCGCCTGACGCTCGACGCGACCCTCTCACGCGACTACCCGGTGTTGCTCGGCATCCTGATCGCCGTCTCGCTGGCGGTGGTGGTCGCCAACCTGGCCACGGACCTGGTCTACACGCTGCTCGACCCCCGGGTACGTCTCGCCTGATGCTCGAACAGGCGATCGTCCCGTCGCGCGACTCGTTCTGGCACCGCTTCCGCCGTGATGGCGGCGGTCTGGCGGCGGTGACGCTCTTGCTGGCGGTGATTGCCGTGGCGCTCGGGGCGGGCGTGCTCAGTCACGCGGACCCGTTCCACACGTCGCGCCAGCGCCTGCTCGCGCCGGCTACCGGTCATCTTCTGGGGACGGACGCGCTGGGCAGGGACCAGTTGAGCCGCGTGCTCTACGGCGGGCGCACCTCGCTCGAAGTGGGGGTTGCCGCCGCTCTGCTCGCCACGCTGGTGGGGCTTGCCGTGGGCGCCGTCGCGGGCTATGCCGGCGGCTGGCTCGATGATCTGCTAATGCGGATCACCGAGTTCTTCCAGGTGGTGCCGCGTTTCTTCGCCGCGCTGGTCGTGGTCGCGGTGTTCGGCTCGCGCATCTCGATCATCATTCTCGTGCTCGGCCTGACCTCGTGGACTGTGACGGCGCGCATTCTGCGTGCCGAGGTGCTTTCGATACGCGGCCGGGAGTTCGTCACCGGTGCGATCGTGATCGGTGCGGGCCGGCGCCGGGTGCTGCTGCGCCACATTCTGCCGAACGCGCTCTCGCCGGTGATCGTCGCCGGCTCGCTGCAGGTTGGCGGCGCGATGCTGGCCGAGGCGGGCCTCGCCTTTCTCGGCGTGGGCGACCCGCGAGTGGTGAGCTGGGGCTCGATGCTGCAGGAGGCGCAGCGCTTCATGCGCTCGCAACCCTGGCTGGCGATCGCGCCGGGCCTGGCGATCACGCTGACGGTGCTTGCCGTCAACCGTTTCGGCGACGCGCTGAACGATGCGTTGTCGCCGCGACGACGAAGGTGAACAGATCGGTGGGAGCATTGCTGGGCCTGCGAACGGAAGCTGGTCCGTTGCCGGCACAACTGCCCACCTCGGACTCATTTGCTCATCGTTTGCGGGGCGTGCGGAGATGTGCCTGTCGAATCGCACTGGCGAAGTCGGGAGCACGCTGCTGCAAGTGTTGCAGTACCGTTTCCATCGGTATAAGAGGATGTTTGAGTGCGGCTGCTTGTTCTCGCAGAATTTCGAGCATCTGTTCGGGAGCAAGATCGAGCAAGTTAAGCAGAAACTCGTCGGGCGACTGAGCTTCGATCTCGTGCGGTTCAAGCGCCTTTACCGGGAAATCCTTCAGATTGCTAGTCACGATGACCTGTGAACCAGATGCGACTGCGACAGCCAGGACGTGCCGGTCCTTTTCATCATTTCCCATTGCAGTGAGCAACGGTCGATATTGCAGCGGTGGTATAGAAGCATCTTCGAAATTCTCTTCAAGGGCCTGGCGGAGGTATGCGGCTCTCGGGGGACTGGTCATGCCTTTCACACTTAGATTCCGTGGCACTTCATCAAGAAGTTCAGCGCTCCAGTGGACACGAAAGAGCCCCGCTGTCGTCCCGCAGAAGAAAAGGTGTCGCGCAGGGCAGCGGGGATAAGAACACAGGCATCCAGTACTACGTCGAAAGCCAAAGCAGGAGCTTACTCCGCGTTGGTAGGAGGGAGATCGTAAAGCCCAAACTTCTCACTGGCCCGGGTGAGCTTGCGAAGACCTTCTGAGCGCCTGGTATCTCGCTCGAGCTTGTAGCTCATCAGGTCCTCAAAGCGAACACGGCGATGCGTTCCCGTTCTGCTGAAGAGGATTTCGCCGTGGTCCAGCAGCCTTACAAGGTATGGACGAGAGACATTCAAGATGTCTGCCGCCTGCTGGGTCGTAAGCTCCTTGGCGGCAGGCACAACAGTGACAACCCGCCCCTCTGCAAGTAGATGAATCATCTCGTGGAAAAGACGCAGCGCCGATGCGGGCAGAGCTACTTTCTTCCCCTGGCGGCCAAGCAAGGTCGGAGAAGAGTTTGACTCCCTTTCATCCCGCAGGAATTTGTCGACCATGGCAAGCAGATCATGCTCACTGGCCGCAGCCGCCACTGGTCCCCTCGCAAGAACTTTGGATTCAGTCATGACGCACTCCTTCGCAGTTGTTACTAACAGTACCACTAATCGCAATAAGTGTAACTATAACCGGATGGCTGGCGCGGAATGCGATTTCTCTCGCGGCCTTAGCCAGCGAGCTGTGTAGCGAAGGCGGTGACCGAGTCCTGCACGGCGGTTGAGATCGGGTATTAGACGGTTAGCGACGATCCCTGGCCAGGAGGCAACTGCCGTAGCTCATGGTCGACGTTGGCAAACTCGACCAGTTGCACCGCCTCGTTCCCGGAGCCACGGAAGCCGTCGAGCAGCCGCTGGATGTCGTGCCGATTCACATTAGTATCCAGATCGCCGTGCAGCAGAAGCACCGGCAAGGCGGAGGGTAGCCCCATGGCCAACTCGGCGGGATCGTAGGCATCTTCCTGCTGTAAGAACGGCCCGATACCAGGGGAGAAGACCGTGAGCAGACCGGGATAGCCGGCGAACACTTCGGCGGGAATCGTGCCATTCTGGCGGATGCTTGCGATGGCGCGGTCCAGGTCGGCGGTCAGGCGGTCATAGGCGTCCCTGGCTGGCTGCTTAGCGGGAGCGTGGCAGGACAACGTGCACCGTTGCACCCCTGCCGGGGCCGGCCGAGGTCATCCAGATGCGGCCGCCGTGCGCCTCGACGATGCCTCGGCTGACATACAGGCCGAGGCCGAGGCCCGGAATGCCCCGCGACTGTGCGGCATCGGTGCGAACGTAGCGTTGAAACAGGCGCGGTAGATCTTCAGGCGCCACGCCGTTGCCCTCGTCCCTGATCGCAAGCGTCACTATCTCTGGCTCTGCAGTCACGGCCACGACGATCGGCGAGTTCCCTGGCGCGTACTTGGCCGCGTTGGAGAGCAGGTTGCTCACCACACGTTCCAGGCGCGATGCATCCCATTCGCCGGAGGGGTCACCGCCTGACGCAACCTCCAGGCGCACTCGCGCTCTCACTTCTGGCCCAAACTGGTCCACGCACTTCTCGACCAGGGCGAGAAGCTCCACCGGCCCGGTGACCAGATCCAGGCGGTTGAGCGCCACCCTCGACGCGTCGAGCAACTCGCGCAGCAGCGGCTCCATGCGGCGAGCGGAGTCAATGATGCGAGCCAGCTCCTGGCGGGCACGAGGTATATCGGCCGGCGAGGCGGCGAGGCGCCGGTCTGCGAGCTGCGCCGCACCGAGCACCAGGGTCAGCGGCCCGCGCACATCGTGCACCGTGGTAGCGAGGAAATCCTCCCGCACCGTCTCCACCAGGTCGGAGAGCGCACGCAGCGCCACAGCGACGGCCCCATCCAGCGCGTCGTGCACGAGCAGCTCTGCTCCCAGCACATCGGTTGTCGGCACCGAATCGGGGATGTGGTCGCGCAGGGTTCTGATCACCTCCTGGCGCAGCAGTCGAAACTCGATCGTGACATCGACGGGCTGCAGTCCCTGCGCGAGCCGGGCATCGCCGTGGCGCTGCGCGGCGGCGAGCACCGCGGGGTCATCCATAATCGCGCCCGCCGCATCACGGGAGGCGCCGCCGCGTGAGAGGAAGGCGATGATCGCATCGTAGAGGGCGGGAATGTCGTCGGAGACAGCCCGCTCGGGGGAGTGAGCATGAAACGGCTGGCTCTTTGCCGCGGTCAGCCAGCGGTCGAGCAGGTGGTCCCGCTCCGCGGTCAACGGCCCCGTCACCCAGGCGACGTTGCTGCCGTCCACGATCTCCATGGCCCGGGTCTCGACATCCGCGGATATCTGCTCGCTCGTCATCCCGCACACCGCCTCTCACTCGCTTAAGGATATACCGCCCTGTGCGGATGAGCTGTGTACATGTTGCTGATCGAGTTCAAACCTGAGCATCGTGGCGCGTCATGGAGATTCCCGCGCCCGGCGCAGGTCGTAGCCACCGAGCAGTGCCAGGCCGAGCAGACCGGCGAGAATAAGCAGTCCGCCGCTGAGCCAGAACAGGGGCCGGATGCCGGCTGCGGCGACGAACAGGCTGCCCGCGGCGAGCGAAAGCAGCTGCATCGCGTTCCAGGTGACATCCAGCAGAGTAAAGACGCGGCCTCGCATGCGGTCCGGCACGGCGCCCTGCATGGTCGAGTTGAAGACGACCATGCCCGTAGATGTATTGAGGCCGTAGACGAACAGGATCAGCAGCGCCAGCGGCAACGGCCGGAACAGCGCCAGCAGAAC
>JBBRGK010000229.1:0-5588 GCA_038240805.1 Dehalococcoidia bacterium
ATCTTCAACAACCTGGTTGATGACCCCGACGTTCACGGCATCGTCATGAACGCCCGCGATATCACCGAGCGCAAGCAGACTGCGGAAGCGCTGCGGCACCAGGCCCTGCACGACCCGCTCACCGGTCTTCCCAACCTGGGCCTGTTGCAGCAACGGCTCGAACAGGCGGTGGCCACCGCTGGCCGAGAGGGCGGCCGCCTGGCGGTGCTAAGACTGGACCTCGATCGGTTCAAGGAGATCAACGACAGCTTCGGCCACCAGACCGGCGACCATCTGCTGCAGCAGGCAATGCCGCGCCTGCGAACTGCCCTGCGCGGCGCGGACACGGTGGCACGGCTGGGCGGTGTCGAGTTCGCGCTGCTGCTGCCGGGGGTCGCCACCGCGGGTGCAGCAGTGACGGCGCGCAAGCTGCTCGACGCGCTGGAACCGCCGTTTCTGGCCGGCGGCCATGAGCTGTCGCTCGGCGCCAGCGTCGGTATCGCTATCTACCCGGAGCACGGCGCCGACGCAGCGACGCTGATGCGCCACGCCGAGGCCGCTATGCAAACGGCCCGCCAGGAGGCCAACGGCTTCTCCCTCTACGACCCTGCCCCCAGCCCCGCAATCGAGACGGCGCTCGACTCCGCCGGTCGCAGGCCAGCATCGGTCGAATAGCACCCGGCTCAGTTCGTCCTCGATTCCACGTGCGCTCGTGCATGATTCAAATGGGGTGCGCCGCGTTAGCCTGCCTGCGATAGACTGCTTGCAACGCAGGAGGCAGACCGTGATCGCATCGGTGTTTCGTGTGCCGGCGGGCAGTCCGGCGGCCGATCCCGCTACCGTCGAGCAGGTAGCGAAGTCCGCCGGTCTGGTGCACCAGTACCTGCTCAGCCCCGCCGATCCGGGCGAGGACCGGCTGGTGCTCCTTTTCTGGGAAAAAGAGGAGCACCTCGACGCCTACATGGAGTCCGACCTCGGCCAGCAGGTGCTTTCGGCCAATCCGAACGCCACCCGCCTGGTCTATACCGTGCAGAAGGTACGCTGATGACGGCAGATCCGAAGGTCGAACTCAGCTCAGATCTCAACGATGAGGCGAACCAGCGGGTTCAGGCGCTGCTTGACCGGCTCACCGGCAGCGGCGATGAGGTTGGCTTGCAAGCGGCCGCCTACCGCGAGGGCAGGCTCGTGATCGATGCCTGGTCGGGTGTTGCCGACCAGCAGAGCGGCCGGCAGGTGGAGGGCAACACTCTGTTCACCAGCTTCTCGGTCACAAAGGGCGTGGTCGCCGCAGCAATCCACATCCTGGCGGAACGGGGCGTGCTCGACTACGACACCACGGTTGCCACCTATTGGCCCGAGTTCGGCCAGAACGGCAAACAGGCGGCCACCCTGCGCCATGTGCTGACCCATATGGAAGGCGTGCCGCAGATGCCCGAGCCTGTGACACCGGAGATGCTGGGCGACTGGGACCTGATGTGCCGGCTGATCGCCGAGCAGGCGCCGTTGTGGGAGCCGGGCACAAAGACCGGCTACCACGCCTTCACTTTCGGCTGGATCCTGGGCGAGATCGTCCGCCGGGCGGATGGCCGACCGATCGAGCGAATGATTGCGGAGGAGATCACCGGACCGCTCGGGATCGAAGACTGGTATCTGGGTATGCCGGACACGATCGAGCCGCGCATGGCCACCCTGGTCACGGCGCCCCTGCCCGCCGGGGCACCCGCACTGCCGCCGGATGCGTTGCTGTTTCGCGCCATGCCGCTCTCGGTCTATCCTGCCGCACGCGTCTATAACCGGCGCGACGTGCGCCGGGCCGTCATCCCGGCCGCTGGCGGCATCATGTCAGCGCGCGGCATCGCCAGGCACTATGCGGCGCTGGCAGAAGGCGGCACCCTTGATGGCGTGCGGATTCTCTCTCCCGAGCGACTGGCAATCGCTACGCGCATGCAGACCAACGCGGTTGACGAGGTGTTGGGCACGCCGATTCGCAAGGCGCTCGGCTGGTTCCTGGGGGCGCCGCTCTCATCGATGAGCGCACGCAGCACCGTTTTCGGTCACCCCGGCGCCGGCGGCTCGACCGCATTCGCCGACCCGGAGTACCGGCTCTCCGTCGGCATCACCAAGAACCTGCTCAAGAACCACGCCGACCCCACCCAGGCGACAGCGTTACTGATCGCAAAAGAAGTGCGCGCCGCGCTCGGAATTCCCAACGACTGAGCCGGGGCGGGCCTGACCTCCTCAGGACCCGCCAGCGGGCGCCACTGGACAGTCCGAGATGCTCAAGCCATGACACCACAGGGGCTAGCTACATTGTCACGCCACTGATGTCGTCCTCAGCTGCAAGGTGGGCGATACTACCTATTTGCGTGTAGCGATCTGCCAAACGTTAGCCCAGGAGTCTCTTACCATTCCCCGCCGGTCTCCATACGGCAGATCGCGCGGTTCTTCGAGCGAGCTTGCACCTGCCTCAAGAGCGAGCCGGTACGTAGTATCGACATCATCCACGTATACATAGAGAAATGCAGGCATCGGATCACGCTGCTCGGCGCTGCTCAGCATGATGAGCGAATCACCGATCGTTATCTCGGATGGTAGACCGGTCTGGACATCCCCGGTTGCGCCAAACACGTGCTTGAGAAACTCGACAAGTTTCTCGACGTCGAGAGTCACTATCCGCGGTGTCACGGTGTGCCAACCCGCGGGAGCGGATGATGTAGCCTTCACGCTTATCTCCTCCCACTACACCAGCTCGCCGCGAAGCACCGTGATCGCCTGACCGCCAATGAGCTATGTCGTAAACGATATCACCCTGACGGCGGAGGTCCCGCCCTGAGCCGCTCGCGCACCTGACCCATCCCCTCCGCGGAGTCCTGCGACGCACCCCAGCGGGTTTCGAGCCACCAGGTGCAGCCCGCCTGTTTCCACGGCGCGACGACGATAGCCGCTTTAACGGGGTCGTCCACCGGCGTCTCGCCTTCCATGACGACGTCGAAGCCCGGCCGCACACCGCCGTGCTCGCTGAGCCAACTCGTCATTGCCTGGATGTCTTCGGGCCTGGTCGGCCGGAAGCCGTGCTCATCCATGCAGGTGGGCAGCAGTCCATCACACCGGAGCACGCGCCGCATCGACTTTGGTCGCGGCCAGACTCCGACCACCCAGATGGGAATGCGCGGCTGCTGCACCGGCGTTGCCATCTGTATCGGGCTGCCGCGCTCGCTGAGGTCGATGTTATAGTGGCGCCCGGCAAAGCGCGGGCTTCCCGCCCAGAGACCAGCGATGAGGTCGATGCCCTCGTCGAGCCGCTCGGCACGCAGGCGGCGATCGGTCTCTTCGCCGGTCGGGCTCAGGGCTGAATGGGCGGCGCCCAGCCCGACGGCAAGGATCGCCCGCCCACCTGATATCTGGTCGAGGGTGACCGCCTGGCTGGCTACCTTCCATGGCCGGCGCCACGGCAGCGGCGTCAGCATCGTCCCGAGGCGGACCCGCGTGGTGCGCTGCGCCATGGCCGCAAGGAGGGTCCATGCGTCTATCCCGTAGGCCGCCTCCCACACGAACACGCCATCCCACCCCGACGCCTCTGCGAGGACGGCCTGCTCCAACTGCTCGGTTGCCGTACCACCCGGGAGCACGAATCCATATCGCATGGGCGAACTATACACTCTCAACCCTGGGTTGCGTCTGCGCCAGTGAATTCAGGCGATCCGCTACACCAGCTCACCGCGCAGCACGGTGACTGCCTGGCCGCCGAGGCGCACGCGGTCGCCACGCAGACTGACGCGCACGACGCCCCCTCGTGATGATGCCTGGTAGCCGATCAGGTCGTTCTTGTTGAGCCGCTCTCCCCAGTATGGTCCGAGAGCGCAGTGTGCCGAGCCTGTCACGGGGTCCTCGTTTACTCCCACGGCGGGAGCGAAGAAGCGTGAGACGAAGTCGATGCCGGCCATAGCGGCGCGGCTTGTCACGATCACCCCCCGCACCGGCAGCTTTCGCAGCGCAGTAATATCGGGCGTGAGAGCACGGACCTCGTCCTCCGACGCGACTTCTACCAGGTAGTCAAAGCTGGTGCGGCCGAATGTGCCGCGGCCGAAGCTTGTCCGGCCGACGGACTGAGACGGGACCCCCAGCGCCTCCGCCATGCCCGGAGGCACAGGCGCAGCCTCCGCAGGAGTAGCGGGAAAGTCGAGCTCGATCCAGCTATCGCCGCGATCCGCCGTCAACAGGCCGCTCTTCGTGTGGAAGCGCGCCTGTGCTCCTGCCTGCAGGTGGCCTTCTTCCCAGAGCACGTGCGCGCTGGCAAGCGTGGCATGACCGCAGAGATCGACCTCGGCCAGCGGCGTGAACCAGCGCAGATCGAAGCCGTCCTCGCGTCTGACGAGAAAAGCCGTCTCGGCGAGGTTCATCTCGGCGGCAACCTGCTGCATCCATACTTCGTCCCGCACCGCGGGCAGTACGCAGACAGCGGCTGGATTACCGGCAAAAGGCGCGCTCGTGAACGCGTCAACCTGGGTGATGCGTTGTGCCATCGGACTCCCTCTCGTCACTGATCAAATGAATCCTCGCCTGATGCCCCGAAGAGGTCAGACCGCTGGAACCAGCCAGTCGCCTGCGGTAGCGGCATGCAGGCCGGCCTGGCGCCAGGCTACCCCGAGCCGGCGGGCGCCTTCCTCGATCTGGCCGGCGGGCACGCTCGAATAACAGAGTCGCAGCCGGTCGCTGCCGGCGCCGTCGGCGTAGAACAGCTCGCCACCGGCAAACGCAACCCCGGCGGAAACTGCAGCCTGCAGCAACGGTGCTACCTGCCTGCCGCCGCCGAGCCGGCACCAGAGGTACATGCCGCCTGCCGGCCGGCGCACACGCAGGGCGCCATCGGGCAGATGCCGGGAGAGGCCATCGATCAGCAGGGCAGCGCGGCGGGCATGCTCGGCTCGCAGGGTGCGCAGATGCCGGTCGAACAGGCCGCCGGAGAGGAACTCCGCCAGGATAAGCTGGGTCAGGTTCGGTGTGTGCCCGTCGCTGCGCAGCTTCACGAGCGCCAGTTGCTCCACGATCGACGGTGCCGCCATCAAGAAGCCCAGGCGCAGCCCCGGAGCGAAACTCTTGGAGAAGCTGCTGAGGTGGATCACCGTGCCGTGAGCATCGAGGTCGCGTAACGATGGTGGCGGCGGCGTGTCGAAATAGAGCTCGCGGTAGGGATCATCTTCGATCACCGGCAGCCGGTAGCGAGCGGCGAGCGCCAGCAGGTCACGCCGCTCGCGGACGCCCAGGGTGCGACCGGTCGGGTTCTGAAACGTCGGCGTGGTATAGAGCAGCTTCGGCCGGTGCCGCAGGATTAAATCCTCCAACTCATCCGGGTCGGCGCGGACGGCGTCCCAGCCAATCAGCGTTGCACCGGCGGCTCGAAACGCCTGGATCGCACCGACGTATCCCGGCCGGTCGATAAGCACAGCGTCGCCACGGTCGATCAGGCAACGGGCGATCAGGTCCAGGCCCTGCTGAGAGCCCGAGAGGACGAGCACTTGCTCCGGTCGGGCGCCATAGCGGCGGGCGATCGCGCTCCGCAACAGCGGCTGCCCCTTCACCGGGCCGTGGCCGAGCATCGACTGGCCGTG
>JBBRGK010000230.1:0-5555 GCA_038240805.1 Dehalococcoidia bacterium
CCGCTGCGATACCGAGCAACACGAGCCGTGTCTCTGGCATGAAATCCTCCGTCAGGCTCGTGCCAGGTATACCAGCGTTCTCGCGACGCGAACCAGGCTCTCCAGATTGTGCACCGGCAGAAAGTAGTCAACGAACGGCAGCGCCGCAGCCATCCCTTTGGCCACAGGCTGATAGCCTCTCGCCGCGATCAGCGGGTTCAGCCAGAGGATGCGATACGAACGACGCTTGATCGATGCCATCGCCCTGGTGATCAGCGCCGGATCGCCGCGGTCCCAGCCGTCGCTGACGATGACCACCACCGTGCGTGCCGACAGCCGTTGCTTGCCGTACCGCCGGTCGAAGGCGTAGAGGCTGGCGCCAATGCTCGTGCCGCCGGACCACGAATCTACGTCGGTGCGGATCTGCGCCAGCGCCTCATCAAACGTGCGCCGCCGCAGCAGATGCGTCACCTCATTCAGGCGCGTGCTGAAGACGAAGGTCGAAACGTGGCGCAGCTCCGCCTGCATCGCATAGAGAAACTGAACCAGGAAGCGCGAGTAACTGTCCATCGAGCCGCTGACATCGCACAACACCACCAGGCGCAGCGTACTGATGCGGCGGCGCTGCCGGTGCAGCTCCAGCACCTCGCCGCCATGTTTCACCGAGTTACGAATGCTGCGGCGCAGATCAACGCTGCCACGGCTGCGCGATGGACGGGTGCGCCGGCTTACTGCCGAGGCCAGGCGCGGCGCCAGCTGACGGATCACCCTCCGGGTTCGCTTCACGTCGCCATCGCTGTATTCTGAGAAGTCGCGCGCAGTCAGCAGGTCGGCGTCGTTGAAGCTCGCTGCCGGGTTGTCCCCTTCCGGCTCATGCGCAACCCGCGTCTCGATCGGAACTTTTCGTCCGCCTTCCTGCCTGCCACGCGGAGGGTCACCGCTGTCCACATAGCGGGGACGCGGCAGAAGCTCCCGGTCGCGGCGGCGGTCGCCCCGCCCGTAAAGAATGTACACCCGATCGAAAGCAGGGAAGTCCTCCACCTGCGAAACCAGGTTCGCCCGCAGAGCGGTATGGAAGTCGGCGCGGCCGTGCAGGTCCAGCAGGGCGATGCAGCGGCCCGCGTCGATCACCCTGCCGCTGGTGATATCGAACCCGCCCGCCTTCAACATCTGGGCGAACTGCACCAGGTTGGCAGAGAGGGCGCCATGCCGCTCGCCGAGCACGCCGACAAGCTGAGCGTCGAGATCAGCAGGCTCCGTACCCACTGAGTTCAGCCGTTGGGGATGCAAAGGCGATTCGGGCGGCGACAATACTGGCTTCGCCGTCTGCACGACCGGCTTAGCCAGCCGCAGAGCTGGCGGTTTCAAGCATCGCGGCGATGTTGGCCTGGCGGAACGCATCGATGTCGTCGTTGTACTTGAAAATACAGCTCAAGGTTTCGTTGACTGTCTCCGCGTCGAGGTGGTCGCGGTGCAACAGCAGCAGCGCCGAGGCCCAGTCAATCGTCTCGGCCACGCCCGGCCGCTTATAGAAATCGCGCTGGCGCAGCGCCTGCATGAAACCACAAACCTGTCGTGCCAGCGAACCATCGATGCCAGGCACTTTTGCCTGCACGATCTCCAGCTCGCGCTCGAACGAGGGGTAGGAGATCCACATATAAAGGCAACGCCGCTTGAGCGCGTCGTGAATCTCGCGTGTACGGTTGGAAGTGAGGATAACGAACGGCGGCTTTTCGGCACGGATCGTGCCAAGCTCGGGGATACTGATCTGGAAATCTGAGAGGATTTCGAGCAAAAACGCCTCGAACTCCTCGTCTGCCCGATCCACCTCGTCGATCAGCAGCACAGGCGGCACCTCGCCGTGGTCGGAGATCGCATCAAGCAACGGCCGCCGAATCAGGTACTCCTCGGAGAAGATCGCCCGGCCGATATCGGCGGCGCCGTCGCCGTTTTCGCTCAGCTTGATCCGCAACAACTGCTTGGGATAGTTCCACTCGTACAGGGCATGGTTGGCGTCCAGCCCTTCGTAGCACTGCAGGCGAATGAGCCGCGCCCCGAGCACACGAGCGAGAACCTTGGCGACCTCCGTCTTGCCGACTCCCGGCTCTCCTTCGAGAAAGAGAGGCTTCCGCAGGCGATCGGCAAGGAAGACGGTTGTAGCCATCGCGCGATCAGCGAAGTACTGCTCGCCTGCGAGCGCCGCCTGGACCGCTTCGATGGAATCAAACACGAGAATCAAACACGCGATTCACACCACGACAGTTCGACTGCGTGACGGCCCGACTAACTGCAGGGCCGGGGCGAGTATGGAACGAGAGCACAGGCACACGCAGGCCGCCTCAGAAAAGGATGCTACTCGGGGTCGATCCGCTCGACGAAAATATCCATCACGCCGCCGCAGATCTTATCCTCGCCGTCCACCGGCTGGGTGAGATCGACAACGACGACGCCCGCTGGGCCGCCCTCCAGGATCTCCATTGCTTTCTGCCAGACCTCGGCCTCGCCACAGCCCCCGCCGATTGTGCCGAAAAATGAGCCATCCGGCCGCACGACCATCTTGGCGCCGGCCTTACGCGGCGTCGAGCCGCGGGTCTGCGCCACAGTCGCCAGCGCGATCGGCTCACCGCGAGCGATGCTCGCCTCAATCTCGGCGTAAACTTCATTGATTACTCTGGTCATTTCGGCATACTCAAGTCGACACGCTCACTTCGAATCCTTCAATCAATACCAGGTCACCCGGGTCAACCGGGAATGAGTCCTTCGCCGGCAAAAAGCTGCTTGACTTCATCCATTGTCGCGTCTGCCGGCGGCAGAATCAGGTCCGATTCCATAAGCTCGTCGGGCTTCAGGGCGCGGCCATTGCTGCGCACGTACTCATGCAGCCGGCTCATGAGCTGCTGGAACTTCTCGACATCCTGCTTCTCGACTACACCGGCCAGCTCGTCATCGATCTTGTCGAGCTCTTTGGTCTGTGCCTCCGACAGCTCCCACTGCCCCTCAGTTTGTATACGGACGATCATCTGACTGCCTCCCGGCGCTCTGGTTGCGCCGTGTTGATCTGTCGTTGATCTGTCTATGCCAGCCTGCGATACGCAAGGTTCGCACTGACGGTGCCGACGGGTTAGGGGTTGCTTCCCGGCGGCTGGAGCCGCGGCTGCTGCGCAGGGGCGCTGATCTGCGCTTTCATGCTGGCAAGCTCGGCGTCCACGTTGCTGCTTGAAGAGATCTGGGCGAGCTGGCGGTCGATATCGTTGCCGCCGCCGACCTGCGTCACGTCCGCGAGCACACCGGTGTTGACCAGTTCATCGATCGCGCCGGCGCGGGCCTGCATCTGCTGGGTGCGGTTCTGGGCCCGATCGATCGCGGTGCCGATGTCGGACATCTCTTCGGAGATGCCGGTCACCGCCTCGCCGATCTTCACCTGGGCCGTTGCAGCCGAGTACTGCGCCTTGATCACTTCCTTCTGGGTGCGGAACGACTCGACCTTGGCAGAGAGCCGCGCTTCGGCGTCGCTCAGCTTCTGCTGCTGATCGTTGAGCTGAGTGATCTGCGTGTTGAGCTGGTCGAGCTGCTGCTGAGCCGCCTGCTTGCGGGTCAGAACCGTGCGCGCCAAGTCCTCGCGGTCGGCGCCGAGCGCCTGCCGTGCCTGGTTATCCATGCGGTCGATGTCGGACTTGAGCCCTGACGACTGCAGCTCCAGCCGCTTCTTTGCGGTCGTCACTTCAACGATGCCGCGCTTGAAGTTCTGGATCTGGGTGAGTTGACGCTCGTAAGAGTAGTCGAGCGTCTCGCCGGGGTTTTCGGCCTTGTCCAGCACCTTGCTGACTTTGGCCTTGAAGATCGTTGACATGCGATTCAGGATGCCCATTCCGAATCCTCCACCTGACCGCCAGTCGCATGGCGGTCTGCTGCTTTCAGTATAAGCGGTCGTACCCCGTCACGGTGCCCCGTGGAGATGTCGAGTACGAAACAGGAGTCGAGCCGGATGGTATTGCGCTAGCCAAACCGGTCTAAAAAGGGATCCCCCAGATCGCGTACCAGTGATCGGTCGCTTTTTCGACCGGAAGCTCTTTGCCGATCACTGCCGACAGCCGAAGCTCTTCGCCGTTGTCCCGCTGCTGAGTTCCCGTCGCGGGCACCATCGGGTAGAAGCTGCCGCGCTTGTAGTTGTAGATCCAGTACACAGGATGCGCGGCGGCGTCGAAACGGAACACGCCCGCGAGCAACTGGTCGCCAAATCCCTGTTCGGTCAGTGTGATGCTGACCATGTGCACCGCAGCGACCAGCTCTTCGAAGCTCTCGTTTTCAACGATGATCCAGCGATAGCCGTAGCTGTCCGTCTGTGTCTGGAAACGGAGGTTATCGTCCGTACCGCTCTGGCGCAGCATGTCGTTCAGCTGCTGCTCGGCGTCGACGAAGTACGACGATTCGATCGGCTTGAACACGACGCCCGCCCGATGCGCCGGCGTCAACTGCAGCTTGGTTTGCAGGGTGATCTGCGCCGTCGCCATCGCGAACAGCGCTTCACTTTTCGACTTGACCGGCTTCGTGCGACCCAGGATAGCGTCAAACAATCCCATGCAGGTTACGCCGTCCCGTACATCTGGGCCTGGATTTTTTGTAATTGAGCAATACGATGTTCAAGCGAGGGATGGGTTGATAGAAGCTCGCTGAACGACGATCCGCCCGCAATGGCCGGCACGATGAAGAACGCATTGAGGGTTTCTTTGGACCGCAGATCGTCATTCGGGATGCGAGCCATGCCCTGGCTGATTTTCATCAGCGCGGACTCAAGGTGCATCGGCGCCCCGGTGACGATCGCAGAGCCGCGGTCCGCTGCCAGCTCGCGGTAGCGCGAGAGGGCGCGGATCAGGAAGAAGCTGATGATCCAGACCAGGATCGAGGCGAGGTAAACCATCGCGAAGGCGTTGCCGCTGTCACGATCACGCCTGCGATCGCCGCCTGCCAAACCCAGCCAGAAACCCCACTGCATAATGAACGCGGCCACGGAGGCAAAGAAGCTGGCAAAGGTAATCACTGCCACGTCGCGGTTCTTGACGTGCGTCAACTCATGCCCGAGCACCGCTTCCATTTCATTGGTGTCGAGCCGGCGCATGATCCCGGTTGTGCAGCAGACTACTGCATGCTTTGGGCTGCGTCCGGTCGCGAAAGCGTTCGGCAAATCGACATCCGCGATCGCGACCCGCGGCTTGGGGATGTCCATCTGTTGCGACAGCCGATCGATGATCGCGTGCAGCTCCGGCGCCTGCTGGGGCGTCACCTCTTTGGCGCCCATCGACATCAACGCGAGCTTGTCCGAGAAGAAGTACTGGATAACCAGACCGGTGCCAGCCAGGATCAGCACGAGCGCCAGATTGCCCGTGAACCGCCAGAGTACCAGCGAAAACAGCAGGTAAACCGCTGCCAGCAAGAACATCACGATAAACATCCGGGTGGTTAACCCGGCATCCGGACCCGGTATCCGACGTCGATTCAAGACGTCACCTCCGCCACACTCACATGTCAGATCCCTGACAGGTCGATTGTATTCCTCGCCTGAGGGCGAGTCCATGAAA
>JBBRGK010000231.1:0-5545 GCA_038240805.1 Dehalococcoidia bacterium
CAACGATTTTCTTGATGCCGCGCTGAATCGCGATCAGGAAGATTTCACGCGTGAGCCGGGTACCCAGGCCGGTTTGCCGCATCGAGCGGTCCACCACCACCCGAACTTCGCCAACATGTTCACTCCACGGTGTGCTGCTCATATGCAGGCTCGCTTCACCGAGAACTTTGTCGCCTTCGCAGGCGAACACGGTCACGATCGCCCCTCGGGCCACCCGCTCGGCCCACTGATCGGATATCTTGCGGTCGGTGACATCGCGGCGCAGAAAAAGCAGATCTTCCGGCGGAATACCGCAGAAGAACTCGTGCAGGCGACCTGCGTCCGTCTGCTGCATCAGGCGCAACTCGACCGTTCTGCCCTTTTTCAACTCCACTCGTTTCGGGTAGTTGCCCGGTTCAATTGCCGCCGTCGCACTGGAGCGCGAGGCGCCGCTGCCGTTGCTCGTCGTCATTGGTCTCCTCCACGCGGTGTTATCTGTGAGCGTTCGCCGAGCCAGACAGCCATTTTCGGCCACAGCGTCTGAACGGCCTTGCGCCCGGCAGCAAGTCCGACGTGCCCACCGGGCATCACGACCAGTTCTTTGTCGGTGCTGCCCACCAGCTCAACAAGCTCCTGCGTCGCGGGCAGGGGCACGATGTGATCAGATTCGGCCGCGATCTGCAAAAACGAGCAGGTGATATTGCTGAGCTTCGCCTGGCGGTCCTTCAGCATCAGGTCGCCTTTAATCAGCTTGTTCTCCCACATCAACTCTTTGCAGGTCTGGCGGAAGCACTCTCCCGGAAAGGGGATGTGGTCGGTGGTCCACTGGTCGAAGGCGCGGTACTGCTCGACGTAGCGGTCGTTGAGCACGTTCTGCCAGAGGGTAACGTAGCGGATCGGACTCATCTCGCTGGCCGGCTTCAACATGCGGAATGATTGCTGCATCAGGTCGGGGGGAACGTTGCCAAAGGTATCGACAAGCTTATCGACATCGAAGCTCGCCTGGTCCGTCCAGACCGAGTTGAGCCCCATTTGTTTAAAGTTCACGGGAGTGGCGAGGCAGATCAGATTGCGGAGTGGCGCCTTGAGATGGGTGGTGGCATAGAGCAGCGCCAGCAGCCCACCCATGCAGTAGCCGAACAACGAGAAGTCGGTCGCGTCGGACGTTTCCAGCACGACATCGATAACGTCGGGGATCAGTTCCAGCGCGTAGCTCTCGAGGCGCAGGTTCTTGTCCTCCGGGCGCGGCGTGCCCCAGTCGATCATGTACACGTCGAAGCTCTGCGCGACGAGATACTCGATGAAGCTGTTACCCGGAATCAGGTCGAGGATGTACGGCTTGCTGATCAGCGAGTGCACCATCAGCAGCGGAACCGGATGGACGCTCGGCGTTGTGGCGCGATAGTGATACAGCTGCGCCGTGCCTCGCTGCCAGATGACATCGCGCGGAGTTTTCCCAACGTTGGCCCCGTCGCGAGCGGTCAACACCTCAAGCGTCTTCATAGACTGCAGGAAGGCGCGTTGCACCTCCTCCTGGAACTGGGAGATCATCCCCGGGCCGGAGAAGATGCCGGGAGCATCCACGGTCGGGGAGGCATTCTCGGCCATGACCAGCCTCCATCACGTCGCGGCGTGTAGCTCTGGATCAATTAGAAGTTGCGCTGCTGGCTGCCCGTGAGCGTGCAGGCAGTTACTCGCGGGACGCTTTTACGCCGCGGCGGCTACCTTCGTTCTCCTCCGTTGAAAGCCGCTTCACCAGCCGCCGCTGCTCAGCTGCGAGGAGCGAAATCTGAGCCTCGATCGCCGAAAGCCGTTCGCCGAGGGCCGTCAGGTCCGTGCGCGTTGGCAGATTCACACTCTGCATATACTTTTCGATGTTGCCACCGAGGCTCTGCTGGTACGCGAGGTAGCCCTCCATGTACTTCCCCATCATGTTGGCGAACTGTTCTGTCCCCATCATCTGATTGAAGTACTGGTTCCATTGCCCCTCGGCCTGCTCGGCCATCTGCTTCCATGGTCCAAGAAAGTCTGCCGGTGTCGGAATACGCGGGGCGTTCTCAGCCATATCGGAATCGCCTCCTTACAAGTGCCCTGTACGCCCCGAATGCCGCATTTGCCGGGAAATCTCAATCTGTCCGGGATACGCGGCCCGCAGGAACGATCGTCCCTGGAGTGGCACAACCATAGACCCGCCGCCGCCGCTTGACCATCCACCGCTTGATAACAAGTTCGTTGCGATGTAGCTACGCGGGTGCGTTGCTTTGGGCCGGTTCACCGGCGCGCCACCTGAGAACGGGCCTGCGAGCTGCGGCGGCTTCATCGAGCCGGCGTAGCGGAGCAGTGTGCGGTGCGCCCCTCACAAGCTCGGGATCGGTCTCCGCTTCCGCCGCGATCGCAAGCATGGCGTCACAGAAAGCATCAAGTGCCTGCATGCCTTCTGCCTCCGTCGGTTCGATCATCAACGCCTCATCAACGATAAGCGGAAAGTAGACCGTTGGCGGATGAAAGCCGTAGTCGATCAGCCGCTTGGCGATGTCGAGTGTTCGAACGCCATGCGCTCGCTGGCGGCTGCCGGAAAAGACCACCTCATGCATGCACGGGCGATCGAATGGAAGACTGAAAGCTGCTTTGAGTCGCGCCTGTACGTAGTTCGCGTTCACCACGGCGCCCTCGCTCATCTCGCGCAGTCCCTTCGCCCCGAGCGTGCGGAGGTAGGCGTAGGCTCTGACCAGAACGGCGGCATTGCCATGAAAGCCGCCGGTGCGGCCGATGCTTCGCTCGGGTGTTGTCAGAGAGTATCGCTGCTTCGACTCCTCGAACGTCACGTAGGGCGCGGGCAGAAACGGCGCCAGCTCGGCTGTAACCGCGATCGGACCCGCCCCAGGTCCGCCGCCGCCATGCGGTGTGCTCAGGGTTTTGTGAACGTTTATGTGCATCACGTCGAAGCCGAGCGCTCCGGGTTTCACCTGGCCGGCGATCGCGTTGAGGTTTGCGCCATCGCCGTACATCAGGCCACCCGATTTGTGAACGAGTTCGATGATGCGCACGATATGCCGGTCGAACAGTCCGAGCGTGTTCGGGATGGTCAGCATCATTCCGGCCAACCGGTCATCGAGAGCGGCCTCAAGCGCAGCCATGTTCATGTCACCGTCGGCGGCGGTCGGGATCGTCACCACCTCGAAGCCGCACATCGCGGCGGTGGCCGGGTTGGTGCCGTGGGCGGCGTCGGGAACAAGGATCCGCGTCCGATTGGTACGGCCGCTGGCCTCCAGCCAGGCTTTGATCACGAGCACGCCCGCCAACTCGCCCTGTGCGCCCGCCATCGGCGCAAGGCTCGCGGTGTGCATGCCGGTGATTTCGGCCAGCATCTGCTGCAGCTCATGAAACAGCTGCAACGAGCCCTGGACCGTCTCTTCTGGCTGCAACGGATGCAGGTCTGCGAACCCCGGCAGGCGGGCGATGTCCTCGTCGATTTTCGGGTTGTACTTCATCGTGCAACTGCCCAGCGGATAGAAACCGGTGTCGATGCTGTAATTGAGCCTGCTGAGGGCAGTGAAGTAGCGCACGGTATCAAGCTGGCTTAGCTCCGGCAGTCGGAGGTTCTTCCGCAGCAACGCTTCAGGCGGTAACTCGCTCGGCGGAACATCGAGCGCAGGGAGTAACACGCCCTGCTTGCCAGGGGTGCCGCGGTCGAAGGTGAGCGCATCACCCATCAGATCGCGGCTGAGATCGGGCGGGCCTGCCGAGAACGGAGTTGTGCGCTGGTCTGCGCCTGCGGTCGAGCGGTCACCAGTTACCGTCATTCGGAGTGTCCAGTCGCGCCAAGCGCCTGGACAAGCGCGTCGATCTCGGTCCGGGTATTCATCTCGGTGACAGCGATGGTCAGGCCATCGGAAACACACTCGCCAGCATCGAGGCCGGCGGCGATCCCCTGTGCAAGCAACTCCTCAAGAATGCCTTTTACCGGGCGCGGGCATATCACCGTGAACTCCTTGAAAAAAGGCTGATCGGAAGCGAGGCGAAAGCCCGACAACGCTTCGATCTGCGAGGCTGCGTAGTGCGCTTTGTGGTAACAAAGCTCGGCGATCTGCCGCAGGCCGTTCGCTCCAACGGCAGCGAGGTAGACCGCCACGCCGAGCGCGAGCAACTGTTGCGCCGTGCAGATATTGGACGTGGCCCGCTCGCGGCGGATGTGCTGCTCGCGAGTCTGCAGCGTCAGCACGTAGCCGGTGCGTCCGTCCAGATCCTTCGTTCTGCCGACGATGCGGCCGGGCAGGCTGCGAATGAAGCGCTCGCGGCAGGCGAACAGGCCCGCGAAGGGACCACCGAAGTTGAGCCCGTTGCCGAGGCTCTGGCCGCTGGCGGTGACGATGTCCGCCTCGTAGGCACCGGGCTCGCGGAAAAGTCCGAGGGAGATCGGATCGACGTCGACGACGAACAGCGCTCCGTCCGCATGCGCCGCAGCGCCCAGCGCATCGACATCTTCGAAGAATCCCAGCGAGCTCGGCTGTTGCAAAGCGAGACAGGCAGCGGCAGAAAGAGAGCCAGCCTGCCTGGTACTGACGATATCGACCGGCAGACCGCGACCGGCGGCGTAGGTGCGGACTGTGTCGATGTAGGCCTGGCTGACGCTGTCGAGGATGGCGATCCTGTGTCTGCCGGTGACGGTCACCGCCATCAGGCATGCCTCCGCGAAGGCGCTTGCGCCGTCGTACATGCCGGCGTTGGCGACATCCATGCCGGTGATCTCACAGACCATCGACTGAAATTCGAAGGCGGCCTGCAGCGTCCCCTGACTGATCTCCGGCTGGTACGGCGTGTACGCGGTGTAAAACTCACTGCGGCCGAGGATGTGCGGAACGATGCTCGGCACGTAATGGCGGTATGCGCCCCCGCCGACGAAGCTGATCATGGACCCGGCTGGACGATTCATCGCTGCGATCGCGCCCAGCTCGCGGGCGAGGTCGATCTCCGACAGCGGCGGTGGCAGGCGAAGCTCCGGGCTTCTGAATGCGGCGGGAATAGCCTCAAACAGGTCTTCCGCCGAGTCCACGCCGATGCGGCGTAGCATAGCGGCCCGCTCGTCCGGGGTTGTGCCCAGATACGGGTTGTACGCCCCGTCGGGGCGGGGCTGCGTGCGGTTATGCTCGATCGATTCCGGTCTGACCAATGTATTCCTCGGCCGACATCAGATTGTCCATTTGCGCCGGGTCGGTGATCCGCAGGCGGTAGAGCCAGCCATCGCCATAGGGCGAGCTGTTGACGATCTCCGGGTTATCCTGCGCCGCTTGATTCGACTCCGTGACTTCGCCGCCGATAGGCGTAAACAACTCCGAGACGGACTTCACCGACTCGATCTCACCGACTTTGCCAAACTGTTCGACAGTGGTTCCGACCCTCGGCAGGTCCAGGTAGACGATGTCTCCGAGCTGATCCTGGGCAAAGTCCGTCACGCCCACGGTCGCGAGGTCCTCTTCGAGCCGCACCCATTCATGTTCGCGGGAGTATCTCAGTTCGGACGGAGTCTCCAACAGACGCTCCTTGCGCCGGTATGCACCGCTTCGCC
>JBBRGK010000232.1:0-5540 GCA_038240805.1 Dehalococcoidia bacterium
GGGAACTACGCCGCCTCCGGACAGCGCGATGCTGATCCAACTGGCTGCACTGAAGGCGGCGGGACGTCCGTTTTATCTGGCGGCAGTGCTAGTTCGGTACCGGCGCGAGACGGACCAGGATGAAGGCCAGCTTGCCGCCATGCTCGGCTGTGGAATCGAGGGTCTGCCGAAACTGGCGCTCTGCCGTGCTCCCGAAGCGGACGCCGCAGGGTTTCGGCACGAGATCGAACAGATCGCGGCTTTCGCGGGTGTTCGTGCCTCCGCGTTGGCGCAGATCCTTCGTTTTGTAGGCGCCCTGGAGGCATTGCGAGCAGCGTTGCCAGAAACGGATGGTCTGCTTGCCGCGCGCGACCGCGATGACGGCGCACCGTCCGAACCTGAGGAGCCGCGATGATTTCGTGCCGTCTGCGGATGATCGACTGAGGCGCAGATCAGGTTCCCAGCGGCTGATAGACCCGGCGTTGTTGCACCCTGACGATGCGGCCAGCGTGCGGGGCGGGGAAGTGGCCGCCCATCACCGTCAGCCCGTCCTGTTCGATACGCTCGATCAGCCGCGCACGCGAGCGACCGGAGAGCTCCGGGTCATCGTCGGCGGAAGGACTCCAGTCCGGGTGCTCGATCTCTGCCGGATGATGTGCTGCGTCGCCGGTGATCACGCCACCTTCGCCGCCCCCGTAGACGAGCACGCTGACGTGCCCTGAGGTGTGGCCGGGAGTCGAGATCAGCCGGACACCAGGGAGCGGCTCGTGGCCATCATCCACCAGGCGCAGTTGACCGCTCGCGGCCAGCGGCAACACATGTCGCTTGATGTATCCCGCGTCGACGTCTGCCCACTGCACCCACTCAGGACGGTTGATAACGTAGGTGGCGTTGGGAAACGTCGGACGAAACTCCCCGGCAACCTCGGTGCAGTTCCAGCCGACGTGATCCAGGTGCAGGTGCGTGAAAATGACGGTGTTAACGTCCTCGTTTTTGATTCCGGCGGCGGCCAGCGACGCCGGCAGTTGTCCGCTGACACCGTGAAAGCTGCCCAGCCGCGGTCCGAGCCCCGTGTCGACCAGTGCGACCATGTTGCCCGAGCGAACCAGGAACGTCGTCATCGGCATGCGCAGATTTTCGCCCGCGATGGCGTCGGGATACGCGTGCCACGCCTCAACCGGCACATTCGGGAAGAAGCTGGCTCGATTCAGGTCGAGGTAGCCATCAGTGAGCGCTTCGACCGTGACCGTTCCGAAATGTAACGGCGGCATAGCAGATGCCATTTCGATACCCTTTTCATGCACAGATTTCAGACATGGCAGCGACGCAGAACAGCTCGCAAGAACCGAGAACCTGGTCAAAAGTTGGGTCCATTGATGAGGCGGCAGCACGACTGCCGATTGGCGGCATAGTAACACTGTGCATAGACTGGCGATGCCCCGACAATCGTGTCAAAGCAATCCAGCCGGTGGCTGAACGTCGGTATCGAAGCGGTCGAAACTACCCCCTTTGCGCGACGCCATTGGAGGGAATTTTAGAGTAGCTTCGAGAGTGAGACTGCGTCGGGCTCCTGCGCTCTACGCGGCCGGGGAGGATGCAATGACAAATCCCAACACAGAACGCGACGACGCCAACACGGACGCCCTCACCGCAGCGGCGGCTGCTATCGGTGCCGCCCAACACGGCGGCGACGTTTCCGACGTTTCGGACGTTTCAAATGACGCGGCTCGGTCGAAGCAGGGCGCCGCGCCCGCGTACGAGGGAGCCGACGTCCGCGAACGTGACTTCAGCCAGGTCCAGGTTGGCTGGTCCGTGTTCAGCTCCGACGGCGAAGAATTGGGCAAGGTCAGCACCCTCGGCCCAAACTGGTTCGCTGTGCCCTATGGCACGACCGACGAGTACACGATGTACATCCCGGTCACCTACCTGGAGACGATTGGCAACCAGCGAGTCGTGCTCAGTCAGCCGGCCGGGCTGCTGATCGATATGAAGCTTAATCAGCCGCCGGCCGACTTTCCCGGCGAATACGAGCGTACCGGTGGCATCGACCATCAACCCTGGCGAGGCGAGGTCGGCGAGCGATCGATGGCCGAGCCCGCCGATCGGCCCGCCCAGACAGGATCCGAGATGCCGCCGGGCGGAACGTCCGGGCTGTCTGGAGAGCGTGGCGGCGGAGCCACCATGTCCGCGTCGTCCGGTGTCATGACCATGCAGTCCGCAGCGGGCACGATGGTCATGGATGCTGGACGAAGTTCTCAGGAGATGCGTCTGCGGGCGGATGCCGCTCTCCAGCCGGCTGCACCGTGGGATGACCAGAGTGCCGCATTTAAGCCCTCGGTTGAGGCAACGGTCACTGGCGATCTTGTGTCGCGATCTGAAGGTCGAGACGGCTTCACCTCACGTCAGCGCGGCGTCTCCACCCGCATGACATCCCTCCCCACAGCGGGGTCAGGCAGACTCCAGGATCAGGTGAACGCCGAGAACCGCTCAGCCGAGGCTTTTGAGCAGCGGTCGGGCTACATCTCCGAGACTTCAAACCTCGGCTTCGATCTGCGCGACGGCCCGACCGCTCAGGCAGGAGTACGCGATCAGCGCACCTACGAGCCGCTGCGAACTCCTTTCGGCGAGATGGGCACTCCGGGAGAAGGCAAGGAACGCAACGTCCGCGACCTTGACCTCAGCCGCAACCATCACCCCGAAGGAAGCGCATTCGACTCGCAGGCGAGCACCGTCGGCCGGCCACTGGCGCCGGGTGAACCGTCGATCGCAAACCGAAGCGTCCCCTCGACGCAGGGCGGTGCCGATACAACGGGCGCTCAGGACGTGCCGCAGGGAGCAGTCAGCAGGCCGGCTCCAGAAGGAGAATAGACTACCCGGGTCGTGCTAGCGGTAGGCGAGCGCTCGCCTCGCAGGGTACTGTGCGGTAGCCAGTCGCCATGATCAGCCAGAGGATTTTGGCGCTTTTCGGCTGCGGAGTGATGGATACATGGCGAGATACGGCGCGGTCATAGTTGCGGCGGGGCGCGGCAGCCGCATGGGGGGCATCGACAAGATGTTCGCCCTGCTCGGGGGATGGCCGCTTTTCTGCCATGCACTGGCCGCGTTTGAAGCCTGCAGCCTCATTGATACGATCGTGCTGGTCACGGCTGCGGAACGGGTCGAAGAGGCTGAGATAGCCGTGCAAAAGTTCGGCTTCTCGAAGCTCGCTGCGATCTGCAGCGGGGGCGGCAGGCGGCAGGATTCCGTGCGTGCGGGGCTTGAGCAACTCGGTAGGCTTGAGGTCGTCGCGATTCACGACGCAGCCCGACCGCTCGTCAGCCCAGCCCTGATCGCCGCAGGATTCGCCGCGGCCACTGAAACGGGCGCCGCGATCGCTGCGATCCCGGTCGTTGACACAATCAAGGAAGTGGACGGCGACGGCACCGTCATACGCACGGTGTCGCGCGAGCAGCTGTGGGCTGTGCAAACGCCGCAGGTGTTCAACTTTGAGCTGCTGCTTGAGGCTCACCTGCGGTCACCGGGAGATGTCACCGACGACGCAATGCTGGTGGAGGCTTACGGCCACCGGGTCAAAGTGTTCCTGGGCTCGCCGCGCAATCTAAAAGTAACAACGCCCGACGATCTCGTACTCGCAGAAGCGTTGCTGGGGTTGCTAGCGCTGTAGCGGCTCGCTGGCCTGGCCGGTAGCATGGAGGCGACATGCGCGCTGGCATCGGTTACGATCTGCATCGATTGGTTCCTGGTCGGCGCTTCGTGCTTGGCGGGATCGAGCTGCCATCGGCGAGTGGGCCGGAAGGTCACAGTGACGCCGACGTACTGCTGCATGCGGTCATTGATGCCCTGCTCGGAGCTGCGGCTCTCGGCGACATCGGTGGACGCTTTCCGCCGGGCGATCCGCGCTGGAAGGACGCAGACAGCGGCACTTTGTTGCGAGCCGTCAAGCTGGATCTCGACGCCGCCGGCTGGAGCATAGAAAATATAGACGCGAACGTCATCCTGGAACAGCCGCGCCTGGCGCCGTACATCGCCGCGATCCGGGGACGGCTGGCCGAACTGTTGGAACTGCCCCTTGACCGGGTCAGCGTCAAAGCCAAAACGAACGAGCGCATCGGCTCGATCGGCGAAGGACTGGCGGTCGCGGCCGAAGCGATTGCGCTGATCGATCGCCAGGGAGTTGGTCATGTCAGTCCTCCGGGCCATTAAAAGAGACATTCAGACAGCGCTTGAGCTGGACCCTGCGGCGCGGTACACGGTCGAGGTCGTACTCGCCTATCCCGGCTTTCACGCCCGCCAGCTACATCGTCTCGCCCATTCGCTGCACGCCTGCGGCGTGCCCGTGTTGCCACGTCTGGTTTCGCATATCTCGAGGACGCTCACCGGCATCGAGATTCATCCGGGCGCCAGCATCGGTGAGGGTCTCTTTATCGATCACGGCATGGGCGTCGTCATCGGTGAAACCGCCGAGGTGGGCGATAATTGCCACCTGTATCAGGGCGTGACGCTTGGCGGCACCAGCAACAAGAAAGTGAAGCGACACCCGACCCTGGGCAACGGCGTCACGGTGGGCGCGAACGCCTCCGTAATCGGCGCTGTGAAGATTGGCGACAACGCCCGCATCGGCGCCGGCTCGGTCGTGGTCACAAATGTTCCCGCAAACGCAACGGTCGTCGGCGTTCCCGGCCACATCGTTGCCTACCATAATCCGGGTAACGACACGATCGAACGGCTGCCTGACCCTGAATGGGACCGGATCGAGGCCCTTGAACGGCGTATTGCTGAACTGGAACAGCGGCTGACTGGCTACGACGGACCGCCCGGCATCGCTTCGATTCATATTCACGCCGAAGGCTCATCGGTGCGTTGCGCCTGTTGATGTCTGCAGCGTAAGAACTGCCGACAACAAAAAGCCAACTCTGACGCCGAGGAGACGAGCCAGTGCGACTGACAGACACGCTCTCGCAACGAAAACTAGATCTGACGCCCATGGGCGACGAGGTGTTGATGTACGTTTGCGGCGTCACGCCGTATGCGCCAGGCCACATCGGCCATGCGATGAGCTACATCATCTTCGACGTTTTGCGGCGTTACCTGGAGTTCAGCGGCTACCGGGTCCGCCATGTCCAAAACTTCACCGACATCGACGACAAGCTGATCGAACGCGCCAATGCGCAGGGCACGTCGGTTGGAGCGCTGGCTGAAAAGTACATCGCCGAGTACTTCACCGATATGGATGCGCTGAACGTTACGAGGGCGACCGTCTATCCACGAGCCACCGAGGAAGTGCCGCAGATCATTGAGATCGTGCAGGGCCTGATCGACAAAGGGTTCGCCTACCCTTCGGGGGGCGATGTCTTCTTCCGGGTGAGGTCGAAGGAACACTACGGGGAGCTGAAGCATCAGAGCCTGGATGACCTCATTGCAGGGGCACGGATTGAAGTGGACGAGCTGAAGGAGTTCCCCGGCGACTTCGCGCTCTGGAAGGGCACAAAGCCGGGTGAACCATCATGGGAGAGCCCATGGGGGCCGGGCCGTCCTGGCTGGCACATCGAGTGCTCGGCGAT
>JBBRGK010000233.1:0-5538 GCA_038240805.1 Dehalococcoidia bacterium
CCTCCGACTGTTTTCGGCCCAGCCAGCCGCAGAGAATGGTAAGGCGCTGCTGATTCTCGCTGCAGGTTATGCCGATACAAGCGCGAGGCTTACGGTGGTCGGATGGGATGACGTATCCGGACTGCCGGTGCCGGTGTTCGACCGGCGAACAGGCCCCTATGGCAGCGTGAATCGCTCAGCCGATGGAGGCCAAATCGAGCTGGTTGAAGATGCACCATTGCCGGACGCCGCCGCCGGATTGCACGCATCCGCCGGCCGGCTGGTCCAGACGATCGACCTGCAACACGGCGTACCGCACCTCACGGAACGTCGCCTCGCGCCGTCCTGCGAAGCGGGCCGAATCGGATCAGGCACGACGCGTGGAAGCGCTATCCCCGCCACCGGGCGGCTCTTGGTACTGGACTGCTCATCCGGCCGAGGTCTTTCGATCGCACCGGATAATACCCTGCTCGACCCGCCTGGCCTCACGTGGGCGGATCTCCGCGATGGAGACGACATCCAGGTGACATATGAAGCCCACTCGCTCGATTCCCAAACGCCGGAGCCAACCCTGCCTGTGCTCGCAACGCTTTCGGACCCAACCGCCGCCAGCAGACATTCGTCGCAGAAGCAGCCACAGCCGTCCACTGCGCGACAAACTGCACCCAACCAGGCACCGGGCTCAGGCCGAGCAGCACCAATTGCTACGCTGCAACCACGTCCGCCCGCCGCAGCGCCGCGACAGCCCGCAGCCTCTGCGCCCCAACAATCGGTTGCCCCCCGCGCGACACAGGCGCCATTGCGTCCGGCGGCCACCCAGCCCCCTGCCGCTCCACCCCGAAGCGCTGCGCCAGTGCCGCCAATCCCGCTCGTAACCGCACCACCGGCGCCCCGCACGCCGCCATTTTCCGCTCCTCCGGCTGCTCCCCGGTGAGTATGACCCGCCCGGCGCACACGACCGCTCGGGAGCGCCTTACGTCTCCAGCTCGGCATCGAGCAGCATCACCCGTACCTGTTCACCGGGCAATACGTCCGGGCTGCCTTCCGGGATGATGGCCACGGCGTTAGCCCGAGCCATAGCCGTAAGCACGCCCGAGCTCTGCGAGCCCGAGAGCGAGGCTACCCAGCCCTCACCGTCCCGCGAAACTATGCAGCGCGCGTAGAATCGCCGCTCGTCCGTCATCCGGATCCGGTCTCGAAGCGTCGCTGTTACCGTGAGCTTTGGCGTGGGCGGCCGCCCGAGCATCCGATACAACGCCGGCCGACCCAGCAGCTCGAACACAAGCAGAGAGCTAACCGGGTTGCCCGGCAGTCCGATGTGCGGCACAAGCCGGTCGCCATGTCGAAACACCCCGAACGCCAGTGGTTTGCCGGGGCGCATGTTTACAAGGTGGAAGTCGATGTTGCCCTCCCGGCGCAACACCTCTTTCACCACGTCGAAGTCGCCCCTGGAAACGCCCGCCGAGGTAATGAGCAGATCCGCATCAAGCCCCGAGCGGACCCTGGCCGTAAGGTCGTCGATTGTATCGTGGGCGATGCCCAGCAGGCGCGGGACACCGCCGTAACGCGTCACCAGCGCGGCGATACCGTAGGCGTTACTGTCATAGATTGTACCGGGCCGCAGCGGAATCCCTGGCTCAATGATCTCGTCGCCTGTGGACAGAATCGAGACTAACGGCCTTCGCACAACCCGAATTTGGGCTCTGCCCAGCGATGCCAGCACACCAATGTGCGCAGCACGCAGTAAAGTGCCGGCGGACAACACAGTTTCACCGGAGCGGACATCTTCACCGGCGTTTCGGATGTTATTCCCCGGCTGCGCCGCCTTGAAGACCTGCACACGGCTGTCGAGCGCGCCGCTCTTTTCCGGCGCGGATAGCCCGGTCTCGTCGGTCTCCTCGAATGGCACGATTGAGTCGGCGCCGGCCGGAATGGGAGCACCGGTCATAATACGCACGGCCGTGCCCTGCGTGACCGAGCCATGGTAGACGTAGCCCGCCGCCAGCTCTCCGGTTACGCGGAGAGTTACCGGGGATTCCTGAGACGCGCCCGCAGTGTCGGCGGCAATAACTGCGTAGCCGTCCATAGCGGTGTTGTCCAGCGGCGGGATGCTGAACGTCGCCGCCACGTCCTCTGCGAGCACCTGGCCGAGCGCTTCAAGGACGGTGCGCTCCTCCGGCTCGAGCACATGCACATGGGCGAGAATGCGTTCCAGCGCTTCTTCGACGGAGATCACGAACTCAAGCCGTTCAACAGGCTCATCCCAGCCTTACCGCGAGGCAGGTCGTAGTGCGTTTGACCCCTGGAACTCCCTGGATGCCCTCGGTGATGCAGTTCCCGAGCATATCGAGATCGTCAGCCTCAAGTTGAACGATCACGTCGAAGGGACCCGTGACTGTATCAACCGTCACCAGCCGAGCATCCTTGTGCTCCATCCGCTGCATCAGCTCCCCGACAGAGCGGGCGCTGCCGACCTCGGTCTCGATCAAAACGTACCCACGGATCGCCATCGGCCACCTCGTTTTTTGTGTACGGGGCTGTGCATCGCCGCAGCGACGTCTCGCCGATCATAGCGCGGCGCGGGAACCCGTCAAGCAGCACTCTCGGGCGGCTCCGGCTCCCGCAGCATCGACCAGGCGCCTGTTACCGCCACTCCTATCAGAAAGACGACTACCAGCGGGAGGAAGGCTGAGATCACGGGCGCCGCAAACGAGCGCCATTCGCTGGACCAGACCCAGCTCCAGGTCTCCCTGTACTGCTCTATCAGGTCGAAGAAAGTGGCGCCGATCGTGGTGGCAACCGCGAGCGCCTTCCACCAAAACGAGGGCAGCAACGCAGTGAGTGTAAGAAACCAGATGAAGTACCACGGCCGAAACCACCAGGTACAAAACAGTAGGTAGGCGATAAACACCAGGGCGCAGGCCGCTATCAGGCTAGCGTAGGCCGGTCGCAGATAGATGCTTGCGAGCAGACCAAGGTAGACCAGCGCGAAGGCGGCGTAGCCCACTACTCTGACCAGGCGGTCAGCGTCCGCAGCCGAAAGTCCGGACTGAAGCTTCAACGAGACCACCTGCGGCACTGCGGTAATGGTCAGGTTCGTGTTCTGGATGAACGTCTTGAACGTGTCGAATCCTCGCCAGAAAGGGAGAAAGATTAATGCCGTAACGACGATGCCGAGCCCAGTGGCAGTAACCAGCTGGCGTCGCTCTATTGGGTCCGAGACGACCCACGCGTACAACAACACCGGCGGCACGATCAGGAGCGTTGAGTATTTAATGCATACCGATAGCGCAAGCATTGGCACGGCCATCATCCACCAGCGCCGGGAGATGAAATAGAACGCGGCCAGGGCGAAGGCCATCATCAGCGCGTCGTTGTGGCCGTTGCCGATCACACGGAACACGATAAATGGGTTCCAGGCATAGGTCAGCGCAGCCTGCAGCTCCCTGCCCGGCCACGTTCGCCGAACCGTCACGAAGATCAGGACAGCAGAGGCGAGGTATGAAACGGTCGCCAGCAACTTGAATCCGAACACGCCGGCAACCCAATGACCGCCGGTGAGGGCGACCGGAATCACCGACAACAGTTGCCATAGCGGGCCATACGGCGAGGGCTGCTGGGCCCAGCTAATCAGCAACACAAACGGGTGCGCGAGCGGCGCCACCTGCATAGGGTTCTGGTGGTATACCCACAGCGTCCGCGCGTCGGCCAGGTAATGAAACAGGTCGGACGCGGTGATCGGGTATAACCCGAGGAGGGTGATGGCGAACAGCATCGCAAAGCCGAACACCATCGCGGTCGCCAGCGGACTGCGCAGCCGGCGCGCGTACCAGATCGCGGGCATGTAGGCCCCGAATGGTGCAACAAGGATAAGCACCAACCATCGGAAGACAGCGGCCGCCACGCCGGACATCATTTGAGGAAAGCCAACTGACACGCCGGGGCCGGGAAACCAGGCCGTAAGCCAGAATCTATGCGTCAGGACGATGAAAAAAACTTCGATTACGAGACCGAAAATGGCAAGCGCGATCAGACTGTCGCGGTCATCATCCTCGCGCAGCCGGTCAAAGCGGGAGCCCCGACTCGGAAGGGGCGCCGGCATAGGCAGTACCGCCGCTGTTTCACCGGCGGCAGCGACAGATTCGGGGCGTGGTCCGCCTTCCAGTGGCAGAGAGGTCGTCATGTTCACCAGTATACGGAACCGTTCGGCGTCCGCCCGTTATCGAAGTCTCATTGATCGCCGCCTTCACGCTTTCATAGAATAGACACAACGGACATACAACAGGCGGCCGGGAGCGGGATGGCCCGACAAGGCACGCCGGCGGCCGGGGCCATACGCTCCGGCCGTTTCACTTCCCGAGAACTGCCATTTCACCGTCACGCCGCGAGGGCGGATGATACGCGAGCGCCGTTCGGAGCCCGATAGTGACAATCAAGAAACATAATCTGGAACAGATCCGGTTGGCGGCGTTGACCGGACTGGCTGCCTGTGCCGACGACAAGAGCCTCGATGAATGGAAAGTCGAGTTTCTTGGGCGAAAAGCAGGGCGGCTCAGCACAGTAACCCGTTCTGTGGGCATGCTTCCACCGGAGGAACGGCCAAAGATCGGCGCCGAGGCAAACCTGGTCAAGGATGAGCTGGAAACGGCCTACGAGGAGCGGCATACAGCTCTCCAGCGGAAGCGGCTTGCCGAGACGATCGAGCACGGTCGTATCGATGTCACCCTACCCGGCAGGCGTCCGCCGATCGGCCGGCTGCATCCCGTCACTCAAACCCTTCGAGACCTGCTGGCTGCTCTGACAGACCTCGGCTTTCAGGTAGCGGAAGGTCCCGAAGTCGAGACGGACTATTACAATTTCGAGATGCTCCGCATTCCGCGCGACCATCCCGCCCGTGACATGTGGGACACCCTCTATCTCGACCCAGAAAACAGCGGCTACCGGCCACTCCTTCTGCGAACGCATACATCGCCCAATCAGATTCGGGTGATGGAGCGTCAGCAGCCTCCGATCCGGCTCGCCATACCCGGCAAGTGCTACCGCAAAGAAGCGACCGACGCCACGCACGAGTGGCAGCTGACCCAGATCGAAGGTCTGGCGGTGGACGAGAACATCACCCTTGCCGACCTCAAGGGCACACTGGGTGAGCTGGCTCGGCGAATGTTCGGCGCCGAACGCAAGATCATGCTGCGCTATGCTTACTTCCCTTTCGTGGAGCCTGGAGTGGAGATGGCGGTCGATTGCTTTGCCTGCGGCGGTTCAGGCTGCCGCGTCTGCAAGGAAACAGGCTGGATCGAGATTCTCGGCGCCGGCATGGTGCACCCGGAGGTGCTGGCAGGCGTCGGGTACGACCCGGAGCGGTACACCGGCTTCGCCTGGGGCCTGGGTGTCGAACGCGTGGCCTTGCTGCGCAACAACATCGAGGACATCAGGTTGTTCTATGCCAACGACCTCCGCTTCCTGGAGCAGTTCTAATGCGTCTCTCTCTGGAATGGCTGAAAGAGTACGTCGACATCACGACCGGCCCGGAGGATCTGGCGCGCCGGCTGACGCTTTCGA
>JBBRGK010000234.1:0-5526 GCA_038240805.1 Dehalococcoidia bacterium
GTCACAAGCCCATTCAGCAACGCGAGTGCAGACTGGGGCCGGCTATTCAGCAGTATCGATGCCAAGCGCGAGGTGCCGCTCCATAGCTTCGGCGCTACCCTGCCCTTACAGGGCAAAGTGACGCTCTCCGACCGCGTCGTCGCCGAGGTCGATTTTCAAGACCAGTCCAACGAAGGGCGCAACCTCGTGGCAGCGCATTATGACGAGTACACTCCGGCCGGCTGGAAACGCGGCGCCCGCGAGACAGGCGACATCGGCCCTAGTGGGGTCAAAATTGGCGACGCTGCTCCAATCGACAAGGATGTCTACCACGACCGTAAGGACATCACCACCGACGTAATCGTCGATACCCCGAACAATGTCTTGCTCTCGCTCGGGCAGCCGCTCGGCGCGTCGGTCGATGGCCGGGCGGACTTCGTCAACGGTGGACTCCTGCCTGACATCGCCTCGATCCATGCCAAAAAGGATCTCAAGCGCGGTGACCAGTACAGCACGATCGGCAGCGTGTCGGTGGCGCCCGAAGACAAGCTGCGCACGGCTCCGGCCGACTACCCGCAGTACATCAAGGATCGCTTCTTGCAACTGCCGGCCGAACTGCCGCAACGGGTACGGGACCTGGCCACGAAGACAACGGAAGGCCAGACCAACGCCTATGACAGGGCACGAGCGATCGAGGACATGCTTCGCAGCTATCAGAACACCTACGACGTGCCGATCGTCCCGCCAGGGCGTGACGCCGTGGATGTCTTTTTGTTCGACACAAAGCGAGGCTACTCGGACTACCAGGCATCGGCGATGGTGGTGCTGCTCCGCGCTGCGGGTGTGCCGTCCCGCCTCGCGACGGGATACGCGGTCGAGGAGTTCGACCTGAACACCCACCGATTCATCATTCGAGAGAAGCACGCCGAGTCATGGCCCGAGGTCTACTTCACGGGCTACGGCTGGGTCGAGTACAGCCCCTTCGCCGGCGCACCACTGGTCTCACGGCCATTTACCGGCACGGATTCCGGTGTTGCTGTTCAGGACGATCCGATCTTCAAAAGCACCGGCCCCAGCCAATTCGGGGACGACTTCGGTCCCGAGTTTCCAATCGATACCGGCGGGGGGTTGCCCCTGACCTCGCGCCGCCATGACTTCAACTGGCTGCCCGTCTATATTGCCCTGACGCTGCTGGCGATACTGGCACTATCCGGCGGCTTCGTGCGGCTTGCCTGGGAATATGGCCTGCGCGGACTCGACCGGCCAGCCGCAACATGGGAAAAGACGCTGAGGCTGGCCCGGTGGACGCGGCTCCGACCAAAGTCAACTCAGACACCGAGCGAGTTCGCCGCAGAAATTACCCGGCGAACGCAGCTCGAAGAGGAGCCGCGCATCGTCGCGGATGGCTATCTGCGTATGCGTTATGGCCGGAAGGAACTCAGCCCAGAGGAAGAGCAGCGAATCGACAGCGCCTGGGTCAGGGTGCGCAACCGGCTGTTCAAACGCACACTGCGCTTGAAGTAGACTGCCTCTCGATCACCTCAGCAGTCCGCTGTCGGGACTGCTGTATCCCGTTGTGGTCACGGTCTCATCCGAGACCCACAGGCGGCGAACCTCACCGACCAGGTAGAGCGAGCCAGTAACGCAAATGAGGTCGGTGGCGTCCGCCATGCTCATCGCCGTTCGCATGGCGACGATCGGATCGTTTTCCACGCTAACCGGAATGCTGAGGCCTGCCGCAGCCTGTGCCAGGCGCTCCGGGTCGAGGCCCGGCTTTCCGAGCACATGCGGCACGGTCACGATCGCATGCCGGGCCTGCCCCTGAAAGGGCGCCAGAACCCCTGCAGCATCCTTCGTTGAGAGGGCGCCAAACACGAGAATCAGTCGTCGCTCGGGGAAGATTTCCGCCAGCGACTCGGCGAGGGCCGCTGCCTTTTCCGGGTTGTGGGCGCCATCGAGCATCACATCCGGGTCGCGCTGAATGAACTCCATCCGACCTGGCAGCCGCGCCAGGCGCAACCCTTCCCGCACAGCGCTCTCGTCCGGCGCTGAACCACGGTCTTCCGACCACGCTCTGATTGCAGCCAATGCCAGCGCTGCGTTGAATGCCTGGTAACGGCCCACCATGCCAGTTTCAAGACCGCTGAGGGCCCAGCCGTGGGCATGATCGACGAAGTCGAACACCGTTCCGGTCTCGGTGCAGCGCCGCACGGCCAGGTCGAAGTCGACGCCGAGCCGGAACAGCCTGCTGCCCTGCCGGGCCGCTTCCTCTTCGATAATGCGCAACTCGGGCGGCCTGACACCCGTAACCGCAGAGCCGCCCGGCTTGATGATTCCGGCCTTGTGAAAGGCGACATCGGCCAGCGTGGGACCGAGCGTAGAAAGGTGATCGGGGCCCACCGTGGTTATCACCGAAACGGCCGGCACGATCGTGTTCGTCCAGTCGTACCGTCCGCCGGTGCTCGCTTCGATCACAGCAAACTCGACCTGCCTGCGGGCGAAGTAGAGATAGGTCAGTGCAACCCATAATGCCGGATAGGGAAGGCCATCGACCTGATCGCGGCCACGGGGCAATACAGCGGTGAATGCGTCAACGAGGTCCACGAGGTCGGCGGGCGAGGCGTAGCGGCCGTCCACCTGCAACTTCTCCAGGGGGGTCTGCAGATATGGCGTCGCGTGGACGCCAACCTTGTGGCCCAGTGTTCGCAGCATGGAGCCAATGTAGGTGCAGACGGAACCTTTGCCTGAGGTTCCTGTGACATGTAGCGTGCTGTATGCGCGTTCAGGGTGGCCCACGGCCTCGAGAAGTGCTTCCATCCGCGCCAGCCGCCCAGGGCCATCGCTCTGCCACGCCTGCTGCGTTTTCTGCGGAGCCGTGCCCGTGATCGGCCGGATGAACGACTCGATCCATGCCACAGCGTCCTCATAGCTGCGTGGAATGCCATCGAATGCATCGCTTGTCATTGGCTGGGTCCGCCCTGTCAGCAGAGATAATGCCGGCCCTCGTAGCCGGCCCTCGTAGCCGGCCCCCGTAGCCGACTCCTGTAGCCGACTCCCGTAGCCGACTCCCGTAGCCGACCCATGAAGAGATTACTTATCGCGCACGCGCGGGTCGCCCCTGGTACCCTGCTCGGCCTGGGCGATGCGCTCCTGCTCAGCAATCACGTCCAGAATGCGGAGCGCCTCCTCAATGGAGGGCGCTTTCGTGTAGGCATTGACGGCATTTTTCAGGTCCTGATTGAGTTGCGCCTGCTGTTCCTGCGCCGACGGCCCGGGCGTTCCGGAAGAGCCGGGCGAGCCAGCGGTAGCCGAAGAGCCGCCAGGTTGACCAGCCGGGCTCTGCTGCTGACCGGGCTGACCGGGCTGACCGGCTTGGCCGGGCTGGCTGTTCGGAGTGGGCTGGCCCTGCTGCCCCGGCTGCGGTTGCCCCTGCTGCCCCGGCTGCGACTGCCCTTGCTGACCCGGCTGCGGTTGCCCCTGCTGCCCCGGCTGCGGCTGTTGCCCCTGGCCGGGAGTTGGTGTGGACTGCTGGCCAGCTTGCTGGTTCTGCCGGTCTTGCTGCCCTTGCCCGGCCTGCGGCGTCGGCGTGCTTTGCTGCTGTTGTTTCGTTTGCTCGTCCAGCTGCTTCTGTTGCTCGGCCTCTTTGTCAAGACGCCGCTGAATCACCTCGATGTTGTACTTCGTATCGAGATCGCTCGAATCGAGTCGCAATGCGTTCTTGTAGGCAGCCAGCGCTTCCTTGAGCTTACCCTGCCGATAGTAATCGGCCCCGACGCTGTAGAACGCCCTCACACGTATGTCGATGTCACCGGACTGTGTAGCCCTCAACGATTCCGTCACTGCACGCAGATAGTCGCCCTGCTGGTGCAACACATTACCCGCATTGTAATTGAACGCGGGCAGGTCCGGCCGTTCGACCTGTGCCTTGCGATAGTCGTCCAGCGCCAGCGGATATTCTCCGCGATTGAAGGCCTTGTTTCCGTCCGCGTTTAAACGTTCTGCGGATGGCCGTGAACAACCGGCGCCGAGCGCAACGAAGGCCAGTAGACCCGCGAAAGCAAGCACCACTCTGCCACGCTTCGCCGTCCTGAGCAGCATCGCATGCAGCATACGCCGCCCCATCATCGGCTCCCTCCCAAACGCGGTTCGGCTACCTTGACGCGTGGGGCAGCTTCACCGGGGTTCCTTTTTTTACCTCTACGCATCGCCGGGATGCGGACGCCCGGGAACCATGCATACCTGCGGCGCGTTCGGCCTGAAGGCAGCAGGAATTCGAGCATCAACAAGAACAGTCCCGCCGCCGCGAACAGTTGAAACCGTTCGATCGGTATGTTGCCCTCTCCGCTCTCAAAGCGGGTTTTCTGCAAACGCCCGATCTCATCCGCGAGTTGAACTGCGAAATCGTCGGCGTTGCCATTATAGAAGTGACCCCGGTTGGCACTCGCAAGCTGCCGCAAAGATTTTGGATCTGCTGCCGTGAGCAGCGGACCATTCGTACTCGGATCGATCCGGGGTTGGGTCTGGCCGGTGCGAGGATCGGTGACTATGACCGGCACTGGGGTATCTCCTCCGACACCGATCGTATTCAGCACGATCCCTTGTTGACGAACGAAGGCGGCGGCAGAGGCCGCATCGTCTCCCAGTTCATCGCCGTCACTAACCAGGATGACGATCTTGCTGCGCGTCTGGTCGTTGGCAAAACCGGTCGTCGCCTCTCTCAACGCCTCACCGACGCTCGTACCGCTGCGAAGGCCGCCATCTTTGAATCCGAGGCCCTGCACGACCTTACGTGCCGCCTCAATATCGGTCGTGAGCGGAAAGCGCAGATCGGCGCTGCCGGCAAACGTAACAAGTCCGATTCGGTCGCCCTGCAGGTGGTCCAGCAAGGCGCCGATCGCCCCCTTGGCCCGGCCCAACCGGTTGGGCCGGGCATCCTGGGCACTCATGCTCAGCGAAACGTCCACAGCCAGGATCACGTCAGTGCCCTCTCGCTGCAACAGCGAGCGCCCGGTGCCGATGCGCGGACGGGCGGCCGCCAGTCCCAGCAGCGCCAGCGCCAGCACCACCAGGACCGCCCTGATCGTCTGGCGGCGTGGAATCGTGGACGCAGACAGAAGCGGCGCGGCGGCAGTGCCACGATACAGCGCCTGGGCTGCTCGGCGCCGTGCGGCCACCCAGAAGCAGAACGCTGCTACGGCGACCGCGACCGCTATGAGCGGCAATAGCTCCGGCGAACCGAACGAGATCGACCCCACTCTATTTTCGTCCCCTGCCTAACTGCCCATTTTGCCTGGCCACCTATGTCGCCCGCCTGAACACGGTGCCTGCCAGTACACTTTCGAGCACGAGAAGCGCTATCGCGGGCACAATAAAGAAACCGGCGAGTTCGTTGAAGCTGGTGTAACGCTGCCGCTCCACCTGCGACGTCTCCAGCCGACTGATGTTGTCGAAAATCTTGTGCAGCTGGTCGCCCGTCGATGCGCGAGCGTAGAAGCCCCCGGTTGGCTCCGCGAGCTGCCGCATCAGCTTCTCGTCGATCTGACTGGT
>JBBRGK010000235.1:0-5519 GCA_038240805.1 Dehalococcoidia bacterium
AACGTGGTTGTCCGGACCGGGCAGAGGTTCCCCGCCGAGGAACTTGAAACGAATAAAGCTCGCCGCCCTGTCCATCACCGGTGAATAGAGCGGTCTTGAGTCTGCAGCGCTCAGTTCTACGTTCGATCGCCCGGCGGCAGCCGCAATGTTGCAGAGAGCACCCAGCAGCGTCATCATGGCATCCGTCATTCCCGAAAGATAGCCATAATCCAACACGACCATCGAACGCGACACCGTTTCGGATCCGCCGCCGCGAGGCCGCATAATCTCTGCAACAGTGCTGCCGAGATCGTAGAGGCCAGCTACGGCCACCAGGCGACCCAGTTGCCGGATCCCGTGCCATTGCGGCCAGCCATAGCCAGGACTCCGCTTGAGCCGCGCCAGCAGCGTTGAACGCGTATATCCGGGATATAGTTCTAGCCCGCCGTGGGTCCCATTCATCAGAGCGACAACCTCGTCCGCTTCGCGCTCGCCAAGCGTCACCAGTGGCTCATGTGTTGATGACCTGACAGCAGGCAGGGCCTGAAACCAGGCATCGACGGGCCACGGACCGGCGCCGCCGCGTGACCGGGCGAAGGCAAGCGATCCTTCATTTTGCGAGTCGATGTACGAGTAGCTGCCGTCGGTTCGAATGCCCTCTTCCGTCCAACTCTGTGCAAGCCAGCGCGGCAAAGCGCCGCCGATGCCCAGCCGCTGATGCTCGGGGGCGATCCGCTCGTGATGGGTATATGACATGAGGGCATCTATGCCCCGGAAGACGGTCCGGTGCACGGCGCTTGCGCAGACGCCCGCAAGCGCGCCTCCCGTCAGTTCAGCGACCGCGTATCGGGAACGTTCCTGCAGCCGTGCGCCGGCAAAATAGTCGGGAGAGCGGTCGAATGCCAGTTCGATCTCCCCGACAACCAGCGGTGAGCGTTTTTCGAGCGCGATCAGCGCCCCGTTGTCCCGTTCAATCGCGGCTCGAACTTGAAAGTCAACCATCTCTGCTCCGAACCGGGAGTTCCTCGCCGCCATTTTGCGAAAACACGGAACCGCCGATCGACTACGATAATCGAGATCACGGCGAAAGCGCTGGCTCTGCGCCGGACAAACCGACCGTAACACTCAACCATCCGGGGTCACGCATGTCTATCGACCGCGAAGTTCACTCCGAAGTCCTCGGGCTCATCCGCCGGCTGCTCGATCGCCACCCTCGTACCCCTGCGGAAAGCGAGTATCTAGCCATGCTGCAGAGCATCGCCGATGAGTATGAGCGCGACTTCCCCGACTACCTGCCCGATCCCGGCGATCGTGAATAATTGACAGCTACAATCGAGTAAAGCGATTGACGATGTAATAACATAATAGCTACAATCCCGGCGAAATAGTCGGGAAGGATCCGCAACGCCGGGTCCGCTAACCGCCGGGCTCCGCTCGGCCGGGAACCGGGAGCGTTTCATGACGATAACCACACGGCCGCCCACTCGAGCCGTGTTACCTCCTCTCGAAGCATTGGTGCTCCAGGACGCGGATGTATCGGGCTTCCGCCGTCTTTTTTCGGATTCCGAGAGATCGACAAACGAGTCGGTGGCAGCTCGCGCGGGCGACCCCGGCCGCCTCCTACGCAGCCTCGAAGAGTGGAGCCGCATCGATGGCTATGCGGTACGCTACGTGCCCGATCAGCGGCAAGCTACCAATTCTACTCCGCTGGTGATCGACAGCTCGGCGTCCCGGTTTGAGCGAGGCTCCGGTGCATTGCAGGCATTGAACGACGAGACATCATTCCCTGATACACAGCACGCGTCACGCCTGTTTCCACGCAACATCGCCGACAATACGGAGAGCGTTTACGAGCAGTTTGAGGAAGCCGGCGTAAAGTTCGCGCTATACCGGGTTGATTTTCGGGTCGGCAACATCCTCGGCAGCGTCGGTGCAGTCTGGCGCCGGCCCCACGGTGGTCCGCTCGAGGTTCTTGCGCTTGCGGAGCGGCAGTCCGAGCGGATCAGACGGGCGCTGCAGCGGGCGGGCAGCCCCTATGGCTCAGTCGAGGGGAAACAACGGTAGTTGCGTCACTTCGGCGAAGCCCGAGACGCTGACGCCGAGCAGGCGCAAACGGACACCTGGAGTTAATTCCGCTTCCAGCAGCCGAGCGGCCACCGGATAGATCTCTTGCTCCGCCTGAATCGGTACTGGCACCGTTATCTGTCTCGTGTGGGTGGTGAAGTCGCTGCGACGCAGCTTCACGGTGACCGTTTTGCCTCGCAGCCCGCGCCGGCCCAGGCGGTCGCCGACTTCGCCGGTGAGTTCGCGCAGGCAGCGATCGAGTTCTTCCCTGTCGCTCACATCTACGCTGAACGTCGTCTCCCGGCCTACAGACTTGAGCTCGTGATCAGGCGTGACTTCGCGTGCATCTTCGCCACGTGCGAGGGCCGACATTTGCTCGCCCCAACGGCCGAAGAGCTGTGCCAGCAGTCGGGGATCGACTGCGGCCAGTTCGCCGATCGAATGTACGCCAAGCGAGAGGATCCGCGCCTCCGCCTTTGGACCGATTCCCCATAGCTTTCCTGCGGGAAGAGGATCGAGGAAGGCCCGCTCATCGCCCGGCGCGACGACAAGCAGTCCATCTGGCTTGCCGAGGTCCGAGGCGATCTTCGCTACCGACTTCGAAGTACCAACTCCGACCGAAAGCGTCAGTGCAACTGTTTCACGAACCGACTGTTTCAACCGGGCAGCGACGCTGACTGCGTCACTCCACGATACCGTCGAGGCAGATATATCGAGATATGCCTCATCCAGCGAGACGGGCTCGACGAGATCCGTCTGTTCCCGAAACAGCGCCATGACCAATGACGAGACTTCACCGTAGACCGAGAAACGGGGCGACACTCGCACCAGCTGTGGGCACAACCGCATCGCGGTTCGCATCGACATAGCAGAATGAATGCCGAAGCGGCGCGCTTCATAAGACGCAGCCGCGACAACACCCCTGTCATCCGGCGAGCCACCGACCACCACCGGCCGCCCGGCTAGCGAAGGATCGTCGCGCTGCTCGACCGAGGCATAGAACGCGTCGAGATCGGCGTGCAAGATCGCCCGCAGGCCGACACTCACTGTCACAGACGCTCCAACCTGGTGACGTTGCATGACGGAGCCGCCCGACTGCGGCAAGGTTACTGATGGCACCGGGCCTGTGCTCACACGTCCTGACCAGAGATTTCTCCGGTCCATTGTTGCAGGAGAAGATACAGGCAGACCCCCATGAACCAGAACGCGAGCAGAACGATTCCGACCATCTCCCCACCTCACCGAAGAATCTCAAACGTAGAACGTTTGTTTCGGTAGGGAAATCATAGAACGCCCGTTCTAAGGTCGTCAATGCATCAGCTTCCATAATGGACGGAACCTGCTGAACTCAGCATAACGCTGGTGGCTTCGCCAGTGGAGGCTATACATGCGGAACGAAACCTTGCGGCGCTGGTGTTGGAAACGGCATAGGCGTACCGTCGAAACGGTCAGACTGGCCGGTTCGCGAGCCGGCCTCCAGAAGTTGTGGAGAACCGATTAGAACGGAGTCAGACAGGAGCTGAAGATGGATCTCGGCCTTAGAGGCAAGACAGCACTGATCACGGGTGGCAGCGAAGGTATTGGCCGGGCGACCGCTGAGGAGCTGGCCCGCGAAGGCGCGCGGGTCGCGATCTGCGCCCGCCGCGCTGACGTGCTGGAGCAGGCAGCAGCCGAGATTCGCGGCCTGACCGGGGGCGACGTGCTCGCCATACCCGCCGATGTGCGTGACGCCGGAGATATCGCCCGTTGTATCGCGGTCGCGACCGAGAAGCTCGGCCCAATCACGCTGCTGGTCAACAACGCAGGCACCTCGGCAGCAGCTTCCTTCGAGCTGGTGGACGACGACTCGTGGCGTGCGGACCTCGACCTGAAGCTGCTGGCGGCGGTGCGTACCAGCAGGCTGGTCATTCCCGCAATGCGTGCCGCTGGCGGTGGCCGGATCGTCAATATTACCAATATTGGAGCCAAACAGCCGGGTGCGAACTCTCTCCCAACATCGGTGAGCCGCGCAGCCGGGATCGCTCTCACGAAAGCGATGTCCAAAGAATTCGCCAGAGATAACATTCTCGTCAATACCGTTTGTATCGGGCTGATCAAAAGCGCACAGATTCGCCGGGCGGCGATGGCTCGCAACCCTGATGCCACAGACCCGGAGGAAGGCTACGCTCGAATGGGCTCAGGAATTCCCATCGGGCGCGTCGGCGAGGCGGCCGAGGTCGCAGGGTTGATCGCCTTTCTGCTTTCGGACCGAGGCAGCTACATAACCGGGGTCGCGATCAACGTGGACGGCGGCACGTCAGCCGTCGTGTGACCGCTTGCCGGCAAGACGAGACGAAATGACACGAATGACCGGGAAGCAGATCGACGAATTCCTGTCCGGCACACGCATCGCCAAGCTCGTCACCCTCTACGCCGACGGCTCGCCGACCGTTGTGCCCGTCTGGTTCGAATGGGACGGCACCGTTGCACGGCTGTTCACGATGCGCACGGACGAGAAAATACGCCGGATAAAGGCCGACTCGCGCGTTTGCCTCTCGGTCGAGGAACCCGTCGGCATCGACGAGGCATGGGTGACGATCGAAGGAAAAGCACGGCTGGTCGCAGACGGTGTCCTCGATCTGGTGCGCCGGCTGGCAAAGCGGTACTACGAACCTGCAAAAGCGGCTCGGCACATCGATCTCTGGGAGGGCGAATCGGAGCAGTGGGTTATCGTTGAGATCGTGCCGACGCGGATCCGGTCCCGAGCGCACGATCACGAGCCTGACAGGGCCAAGGACAGCTAACACTGGGGGCTACGCCGTGCCACCGGCTGACCGGAGCCTGTCAATCTCAGATTCGGATAGTCCCGCTTCGCGCAACACCTGTGCCGTATGTTCGCCACGCGCCGCTGAGGTCGTCCGGATCGAGCCCGGGGTATCCGACAGCTTAACCGAAATTCCGACCTGCTTCACGTTGCCGAACTCCGGGTGCGGCAACTCCACAATCATCTTCCGTGCCTGGAGCTGTGGGTCGTCTTCGAGTTCTTCCAGGTCATAGACGGGCGCCGCGCAGATGTCCTGATCGCGCAGTAACGCGAACCACTCGTCGCGCGTCCTTGTCCTGATTGCCGCCTCAAATGCTTCGAAGATCTCCTGCCGCCGCGCCAGATCTGCCTGGCTACCTGCGAGGTCAGGGCGTCCGATCGCGGTGCAGAAATTGTCGTAGAACCACGGTTCATTGGCACCAATCGAGAGGTACCGGCCGTCCTTGCACTCGTACACGTTGTAGTGGGGCACGCCGCCGGTCAGGCGATGACGGCCGCGCCGAACGAACTCCTCATTACCGTACGACTCACTCAGGGCCGCTGCGAGCAGGTTCACGACTCCATCGGTCATGCTGATATCCACGTACTGACCGCGACCGGTGCGATCGCGAGCGATCAACGCCGTCAAAATGCCGATGGCCGCGTGCATGCCGCCGCCGGCGTAGTCGCCAAG
>JBBRGK010000236.1:0-5506 GCA_038240805.1 Dehalococcoidia bacterium
GGCGCTCTCACGCTGTGGTCCGGGATCGGAAACCGGCCCGTTGAAGTTGGCCTGGTTCTGTACGCGCTGCTGCCGATTCTCCGAAACACCCGAACAGGCATCCTGAGCGTCGATCCGGCGATCGTTGAGGCCGCCCACGGCATGGGCATGCGGGCATGGCAGACGCTGCTATACGCAGAGCTTCCGCTTGCCTTGCCGTTAATCATCGCGGGAATCCGTCAGTCAGTCGTTTTGATTGTGGCGATTGCAACGGTTGGAGCGGCCGTCGGCAGCAACAATCTGGGACAGCCGATCTTCGCGGGTATTCGTGGCAGCAACCGTGAGGCGATTCTTAGCGGCATGCTACCCGTCGCCGCGATCGGTTTGCTCGGGGACGCGGCACTGGGTCTGACGCAGCACGCACTGGGGCGTCGTCGTCTGGCTGCGGTGACCGCGTGATCGAGTTCGAACAGATCTGCAAGCGGTACGGCGAGGTCACCGCGGTAACCGACCTCACTTTTCAGGTCCGGGACGCCGAAATCGTCGTGCTCTCCGGCCCCTCAGGCTGCGGGAAGACGACGACGCTCAAGATGATCAACCGTCTCATAGAGCCAACTTCAGGGACGGTTCGGATCGACGGTCGAGATACGCGGCAACAGGATGTCAACACACTGCGGCGTTCGATTGGCTACGTAATTCAGCACGTCGGCCTCTTTCCACACCAGACAGTAGCCGAGAACATCGCCACCGTACCGCGCCTGTTGGGCTGGTCTCGGGTGAAGACCCGAAGCCGCGTCGAGGAACTGCTGGAGCTGGTGGATCTGCCGCCCGGTGACTTTTCCGGCCGCCTGCCTGCACAGCTGAGCGGAGGTCAGCGGCAACGTGTGGGTGTGGCGCGAGCACTCGCCGCCGACCCGCCGATCCTGCTCATGGACGAGCCGTTCGGCGCGATCGATCCGGTCGCTCGCGCGGGCCTGCAGGACGAACTGCTGCGCCTGCAAACGATCGTCCGGAAGACAATGGTCGTCGTCACGCACGACATCGACGAGGCGCTGAAGCTGGCAGACCGCATCCTCGTCTTCGAATGCGGCGGGCGTATCGCGCAGTATGCAACGCCGGTTGAGTTGCTAGCGCGGCCAGCCTCGCCATTCGTCGAGACGTTTTTGGGTGCCGGTCGCAGCGTACGCCGGCTCGCGCTCGTTCCGCTGCGTGATGTCTGCCTGGCGCCGCTGGACAGCGAAGCCCCGGCTGCCAGAGTCAGCATCGAAGGAACGCTGCGTGACGCCCTCGAAGCGTTGCTCAGAAGCACGGACGGCCGTTTAACCGTCCACGACCAGGGGCGCGTTGCTGGCCTCCTGGATATGGATACGATCCGCCGGGGGATACAGTGAGCCGCTTATCGCGCCTCCGGCCGTCGGGATTGTGGCTCACGCCCGGGGCGGTCGCGCTCGGTCTGGCGCTTGTGTTTGCCTATGTATCGCTGACGCCGGCCCGGCTTGGCGATGACCAGATCCTCACCCGCAGCTTTCTCGGCAGCCGGCTTCGGCAGCATGTTGAGCTCGTCGCGGTATCGTTTGGACTGGCTGCCGCGATCGGTGTCCCCGTAGGGATTCTTCTCGCAGAAGCGGGCCGGTTCTGGCAGGCGCCGGTCTTCCTGATCGCCAACCTCGGTCAGGCCGTGCCGAGCATTGCTATCCTGGCGCTCACGTTCACCATCGTCGGCCTCGGCTTCAAGACGACGGTCGTGGCTCTGGTGCTCTATGGACTGCTCCCCATTCTGCGGAACACGGTGGTCGGTATCAGAGGGGTAGATAGCGCGGTAGTTGAGGCTGCGATCGGCATGGGGATGACGCGTTCACAACGGCTGCTACGGATCCAGCTGCCGCTGACGGCGCCGGTGATCTTTGCCGGCCTGCGCACGGCGCTGGTGCTTGTGGTGGGCACGGCGACGCTGGGGAATTTCGTCGGCGGAGGCGGCCTTGGTGACGTGATCGCTGCCGGAATCACCTCAGGGCGTGGGCGGATCGTGCTGGTCGGCGCCGGCTTGGTTGCGGCGCTGGCATTGCTTGCCGATTGGGGACTGGGGATAATCGAGCGCAAGCTCGCGCCGCGAACATAAAACACCGCATCTGATTGACGGGCTGGAGGAAGTCATGAAAAGAAGCGCAACGGGCATCCTGGGGTTGACATTGCTGGCGGGAGCGGGTGTGCTGCTTGCTTGCAGCAGCAACAATAACAATGGGAACGGAAATAAGGTGGCATCGGGAGGAGCGAGCGGCTGCACGGTTGGTCAAAGCACAGCGACTGGCAGCGTGAAGATCGGTAGTAAGCCATTCGCCGAAGAACAGCTTCTCGCCACGATCACGAAGCTGGTGCTCGAGAAGCACGGATTCAAAGTCGATTTCACCACGCAGGCGGCCGATCCCGCGATCGATCAGGCGCTCCGGTCGGGAACGATCGACATGCTCTGGCAGTACACGGGCACCGAGCTGCAGCAGTTTCTCAAAGTCGACCAGCCGCCGACGGATCTGACCGCGGCGTTCAACCTGGCGCGCGACGAGGATGCGAAGGCGGGTCTCTGCTGGGTGGCTCCGGCGCCTCTGAACGACACAAACGGGCTGGCGATCAAAGCGTCTGACAAGGCGAAGTATGGCTCGACGCTGTCACAGTTCGGCCAGTACCTCAAGGACCACCCCGATACGACGGTCTGCATCATGTCCGAATTCCGCACCAGGGCCGACGGGTTGCCCGGCTTGCAGAAAGCCTATGGTGGCTACAACGGCTCGGGCTTCAAGGACGTGGGCAGCACCGCCGAGTCCGCTATCGCCAGTGGAGACTGCGCTGCCGGCCAGGTGTTTACGACCGACTCGGCGATCGCGGTGAACAACCTGTTGGTGCTCGAGGACGATAAGAAGCTGTTTCCTCCCGACAACGTCGGCCTCATCGTACGTGCGGCCACGCTGCAGAAATATCCCACGATCGCGTCGTTAATGGCACCGGTTGCCGTGAAGCTGACGACAGGGGAGATAACGCAGCTCAATAAGCAGGTCGAGGTCGACAAGATGACGGTCAACGACGTGGCGAAAGGCTGGCTTCAGAAAAACGGCCTGCAATAGGATCGCGCACAAAGAGACAAATCCGGAGCGACCCTCGAGGCGGGTAAGGCTTTCGCTGTCCTTGGAGCTGTTCGCCTTCGTCACTGTCCTTGTTCGGACAGTACCTGGAAGCCGTACTGAGCGAAGTGGCGGTCAAACGCAAAGCTCGTAGCGATCCTAAGGCGCTCCATCACGGCAAAGCTCGTGGCGTCGGTGTAGCTGTATCTCTTGTCGTCATACTCTTCAAGAATGGCGTGCGCTTGCCGCTCATCCAGTGCGCTGACACGAACGATGGTCGTACTTTGGCTGTGCTCGATTTCCGCAAGCACGCGCATGGCGAGCCGCCGGTTGAGCCGGTTCAGGCAGAGCGCGTGGGTCTCGGCCAGGATGAAGTTGGTCGTGAAGAGCGGTCGGTGTTCGGCTGCGAGTTGCGTGGCGATGCGGAGCGCGGCCTCGTGGTTCTCATCGTCGGCGTCAGCGAATGCGTAGTAGGCGCCGGTGTCCACGAACACTCGTCGACTGCGAGGATAGGTCGCGGTCATTCGTGGGTAGCAGCGTAGGTGTCGGCCAGGTACCGGTCATGGTTGCCAGATACATCATGTGAGCCGGAGTGGGCGATGCCGGCGATGTTCCAGAGCGAGTCCTGACGGCTGAAACCCTTGCCGCGTCTGCTGGTCTTGCCATCTGCTCGCCTGGAGACAAGCGGCTGGACAATCACCAGGTCCTCGTTGTCCAGGGAAAGAACCCGCGGGGTCTTGCTCGCCTGGACCTCCTCAGCAAGCTGACGAAGTTCCGGCGTGTTGGTTACATCGATGTGTGTGAGTGATTTTGCCATACGCTGTCACCTCCCTTCAGAAGGCAGTAGTAAGTATCTCATAGAATGCGGGGCGGCATCGCGGTGGCGAGATCTGCCCTCAGGTCGTAGCTGCGTCGCCCACACCGAATGCCTCAGCTGCCGCAAGCTCCATGCAGAGAGCGGTGATCGCTGCGACACCTTGCGGGAACCAGCGATGTAACCACTCGGGCCGCTCGAAGAAGGCCAGGTCTCGTCCGGCTGTTCGCCGAATCGCGCCCGCTTCGAAGAGGTGCGAAGCCTTGATGATGCTGACGTCTTTTTCGGGCACGCCAGGCATGATTAGCCCGACGTGAACTGTACATCGCGCTCGGAGAACTGGCATTGCATCGGCCATTGCCTGAAGGAAAAAAACTTCCGTCGCTGGCAGCACGGAGTTTGGCAGACGGTCGAGCACCCACGAGAGCGTAAGCCCCGAGTAGAGCGTGTCATCCACGATTGCCAGCGGCACCGCCGAGAGGTTTCGCAGCCGCTGCTCGACGGTGGGATTGTCGGGAATACGATAGTCGCCGGGCCCTGCCTCAACCCGCGTCACAGGGATGGTTTCGATCGCGGGGAACCAGCCAGTCCGTTGATGCAGCCGGCGGGCGATGCGGGCGCCAGCCTCGCCAATCGCGATCGTCATCGCAAACGATCGCGCAACCGGCGCCTCGGCGAGCTTTTCGATCTGGTCGGCGATATCAATCAGGCTGACGTTTGGCTGGTCGCGAAGTGCCTGTTCGAGACGGTCTAGCAACGCTACCACCGAAGCGTCGCCCGAAGCGTGCTCGCGCGAATAGGGCAGGTCGTTGTAGACGAACAGGTGGAACGGCACCGCTTGCCCTGCGCCGGCCTACACCTCGACCGTGACGCCCTTCCAGAAGGCGACGTAGTGTTCGATCCGTTTGGCGGTGTCCACGATCGTGTCGGGGTAATACCAGGCGGCGTCGGCGTTGCTTTTGCCATCGACGACGAGCGTGTAGTAGCTCGCCGTGCCTTTGTAGGGGCAGAAGGTGTGCGTCTCGCTGTCGGAGAGGTACTCGCGCTTCACCGCGCTGGCGGGAAAGTACTGGTTATCGTCGAGCACCTCGCACTGGTCGCTCTCAGCAATGACCGCCCCGTTCCAGATCGCTCGTGGCATCGTTTATCTCCCTGTGCTCGTCTCGCTTCACCATACAACGCCTGCCCTCGGACCAGTTCGTCTGGCCGGCTGCCAGCCTCTTCCCGGCGTGATCGTGCACACAGAGAAGCGATGTGATGTTTCGTTGGTGCGGGCCGCTCAGCCGCCCGGCGCCGTTTTCGGCACGATCGCCGGCACCTGCTCCTTCTCGATCATGGCGGTGAAGGCAGGCAGATCGCGTTCGATCGCGTCGCGTAGTTCGGCCAGCTGGGCGTCGATGCGCCCCGAGAGATCGGTGAACACTTCGTAGGACTGCCGTGTTGGGATCGCGTCGGCACTCGCGATCACAGCGGTCAGGTGTACGAGTTTGACGTTCAGGCGGCCGGGATAGTTCAGCCGGTCCGACTCACCACGCGCTTTCGCCTGGATCAGTTCCTCTTCTATGGCGCCAAGGCGTTGCTTGATGCGTGAAGCGGCTTC
>JBBRGK010000237.1:0-5471 GCA_038240805.1 Dehalococcoidia bacterium
CTACTATTCGCTTACTATGGACGGCATGTATATCACCGCGCTCGGGCCTGGATTACCGGGTATTGCGGCCCGTGCGCACGTCTCGCTTTCAACGACGGGTACACTTTTGACCTCGCTCTTCGGCGGCGGTCTTTTGGCGGCGGTTGCGGCCGGCCGGGCGATGGATCGCTTCGGTCGGCGGCCGCTCCTGGTTGCCGGCAGTCTGGTGAACGGGCTCGGCTGCCTCTTGCTTGCCCTGTCTGTGACCTGGCCGCAGACGATGGCGTCGGGCGCGCTAATGGGAATCGGCGACAGCTCGCTTTTAGTCGCTTACCACGTCCTCTTTGGCGATCTGCACCGGGATGCGGCGGGCGCGGCGTTGAACCGGCTGAACGTTTTCTTCGGGATCGGGGCGCTCGCCGGGCCGGTGTTGGCCGGCCTTTCGTTACTTGCAGCAGGTGACATTCGGTATGTGCTAGCCCTGGTGGCAGTTGGACAGGGGCTCGCCGCCTTCCTCTTGCTTCGTTCGACGTATCCGCCACTGCCGGTTGCTCCCATCGACGGGGCCGTGCATGGGTTGCAGCAACTGGTCCGGCATCCGTTGCTTTGGCTGCTCGGAACGATGCTGTTTCTCTACGTCGGCCTGGAGGCAGGGCTCGGCAGCTGGGCATACACCTACCTCAGGCTGAATGGCGGCTTCGGAGTCGCCGTGGCCTCGTTGCTGACTTCAGGCTATTGGGTCGGTCTCACCCTGGGCCGGGTGCTCAGCCCCCTGGCGCTGCGCCGCGTCTCGGATGTAACGCTGCTCGTGGCCGTCACCGGCGGAACCACGGCGGCCGCGCTGATGTTGATAGCCGCCGGCGGCTGGCGTCCCGGAGGCGCCGTCAGCATTCTGCTGCTCGGCTTCGCTTTCGGCCCCGTTTGGCCGCTCACTTTCGCTGTTGTCGCCGATGTCTATCAGCATGGCGCAGGCGCTGCATCAGGCCTGATCACGGCAGCGGGTTCTGTTGGCGGTGTGATAGGTCCGTGGCTGCAGGGAGTGCTGCTCCTTCAGCATGGATTCCGAGCCGGACTCGCGCTACCGCTCGCCGGCAGCGCCGGCATGCTGCTGATCGCTATCGTGGTGCGGCAGCGCATCACCGCTATGACAGTTCCGATTTCCCCTTCAAGTGCCGTTCGAGGAACTTAAGTGTGCGGTCAATCGAGTCCTTGACGTTTGCCGGTTTGCGAAAGCCGTGTGCCTCGCCCTCGTACATCACGTGCTCGAAATACTTGCCCTCAATCGAAAGCGCCTCGATCATCCGCTCGGACATGCGCGGCACTACCCGCTTGTCGTCCTTGCCGTGCAGGATGAGCAGTGGAGCTTCGATCCGTTCCGCCTCGTACACCGGCGAGCCGCGCCGATAGGCCTTCGCCTCCTCTACGGGATCCCCCATCTGGCGTTGCAGATCGCGCCGGCCAACGCGGTCGCCATGGCGGTATGACTCGGCGATCTCAGAGTCTCCGTACAGATCCACACCGCAGCGAAAAGTCTGGGGCGATCGGGTCAAGGCGCAGAGAACCAGGTAGCCGCCGTAGCTGCCGCCGTAGACGCCGACACGGTCGGCGTCGATCGGTTCGAGTCCGCGCAGGTGCTCGGCGGCGTCGACAACGTCCCACAGGTCAGCGTTGCCCCATTCGCCGAAGTTCGCCTGCCTCATCTCTCGCCCATAGCCGGTGCTGCCGCGAAAGTCTGGTCCGAACACGGCGTAACCTTCCCGGGCCAGCAGTTGAAAAACAGGCCGCCAGGTGAACGAGAACTGCGAGTTCGGCCCGCCATGGGGAACCACAAGCGCTGGTGCAGGGCTATCCTTTGAGGATCCCTGTGGCAGATACAGATAGCCCGATACCGTGCGACCGTCCCGCGCCGCGAACTGTATCCGTTCCGGCTGGACGAGGTCTCGAATACGGATGCCGCCCGACGAGCGTGTGATCTGCTCTGCTTCGCCCCCACAGGCGGAGATGCGCCAGAGGTCGGGCGGCTGAGTTGGAGAGTCGAACGTCGCGAGCAAATGCTGCCCGTCCGGCAGCCAGCCGACGATCCCCCAATTGCCGTCGCCTGGCGAGATCCTGCGCGGAGCTTCGCCCTCTGCGCTAACTACCATGACATCCATCTTGCCGTCACGGTTGCGCAGAAAGGCGATCTCGCTGCCGTCCGGCGACCAGCAGATGTGCTGCGGAGAGCGGGCGTGCATGCCGCCGTCCTCACACGGACCGGAAGTAAGCTGGCGAATCGTACCCGTCTGCGAACGAAGGTAGAGGTGAAAGAATCCATCCCGCTCGGAAAAGAACGCCAGGCTGCCACCAACCGGGGACCAGGATGGTGCCACGTTGAGACAGCCGCTGCCAGCCGTGAAGTTCACCTGCGTGCCGGTGACAGCATCAATGCTGTATATTCCGCGCTCAAGCAGGTTCTCTTGCGTTGAAGTACAGGCGATGAAACGGGCGCCCGGCGACCACTGCATGGAATCGTAGTCTGCGGCCTCCGTGGTGAGCCGGCGGGCGATTCCGCCATCGAAGCCGATCGACCAGACATGATCCCAACCGCGTTCGCGCGAGCGGAAGGCGATCGTGGCGCCGTCCGGAGACCAGACCGGCTCCTGAATGCCGGCCGGGTGCTCGTACAGGGCGGTGAAATCTGTGCCGTCGTCGCGCATTCGGTACAGGGTGTTGCCAGATACCGCCACCAGGCGGTGGCCGTCCGGCGCCCAGGCAGGGCGCCCGTACCGCTTCACATCGGGCGTGATTCGAGCGGGCCAGCCGCCGTCTGCGGGCATGACGTAGAGCGCCTGGACATCGCCGCTATCAATCGTGAACGCGACTCTATCGCCATGTGGCGCGAGCACCCAGTTTGAGGGCGAAGCATGTGCAGCGACGATTTCTGTGGTAAGTGGACCTGTGCGACCGGCATTCGCGGGCACGAAAACTCCTCGCGACCGTCGGCGGCCGGGCAGCTACGACTCGATCAGTGGGACACGATCGCGATGGTTGGAGAAGGTGCGCCGTTCGCGAATCGCACTGCCGATCTGACGGCGAAGCGTTCGGCCAGGAGGACTGCGCCACGCTATCGTGCTGGCGATGTAAATCGCCGGCGCCACGAACACCATGAGCACGACGATTGCAACTTCCATCGGCGGGTCGATGTAATACCAGCCCCTGATCGCCGCGATCGACGTCGCCGTGTGCGTCAACAGGCCCGTGGCTGAAAACAGCAGCGTCAGGCGAACCCGGACACCTACAGTCATTGCGCCGAGACTTATTAGCCAGAGGAGGTACCACGGTTGGAACCAGAAAACGGACAGCATCAGGTAGGCGCACATGACAGCGAACGCTGCCCCGGCCAGATCGTCTGGATGGCTGTACTTGCGGCGGCTCCAGAGCCCTCTGGCAATAAACGCGAAGGCGAGCGCGAACAGCGTGAGCGCGACGCTCTTGGTGATCACTTCGGCCCGGTTAGCCGTGGTGACCTTATTCAGCATCTGGAGCAGAAGCGCAGGAGGAGAATCCGTGAACTGGGACGCCTGATTGCGCAGCGTGGTAAAGGTCAGTTTGCCGCGCCAAAACGGCGCGTAGAGTACGAGGCCGAATAGCGCCGAGACGCCCAGCGACTCGACCAACTCGCGCCAACGCTCCCGTGGAGTGGTTAGCACAGCGTAGAGAATAAATACGGGGATCAGCAGCGCGCAGACGAACTTGACCAGAGTGGCCATCGCGAGAAAAGGAAAGGCGGCGCGCCAGCGCGATCGCATGCCGAAGTACACCGCCATGAGGGCCAGGCTCATCATGATCACGTCGTTGGCGCCGTTGCCCGCGGCATACATCAGGACCAACGGATTCCACGCCCAGAGTACGGTCGCGCCCCACTCCCGGCCTGGTCGCAGAAACCGTACCGACATGAAGATCGCTGCTGCCGCAAGAAAGTAAAAGGCGATTGCGAGCAGCTTAAAGGCGATGAACGTCGAGATCGGATCGTTATGGCCGATGAGCAGGGGTACACCCGTCAGGATTATCCACACCGGCCCGTAGGGCGAAGGCAGATTGTCCCAGATCACGTTGATCCACTGGTAGCCATCCGGTCCGACGCTGCTATAAAAGAGGTCGTTCGGATAGGCGTTCGGCGCCACGGTGAAGGGATTACTGTGGTGAATCCAGAGTATCCGGCTTTCCATGACGTAATGGAACAGGTCGGAGTTTGTTGCCGGGTACATGAGAAGGAAGGAGAGAGCGAGCAGCGCCGCTCCGCCAAAAACCAGGAGTGTAGCCCGACGGCCGCTAATCCTTCCCGCGCTCAGGTAACAGGCAAGAAAAATGGAAAGCATCGCCGTGATCAAGAGCGTGTAATGAATCGTTGCGCTGCGGGTGTGTCCGATGATATCGAACAGCGCGAGCGTTTCGCCGGGGTAGTGTGATGACAGCCGAAGGGGACGGAGCAGACCAAAGATCGCAAGCAGATCCAGACCGAAGAGGAGGCACATGAGTCTGCGCACGGTCAGATTCCAATATCCGCTCGGATGGCGGCAGGTCTATTGCACCGGGACAGTCGTACGAGGCTGGCTGGCTTGTCCAGCGCAGAGCCGCCGTCGATTTGCGAGGAAAGTCGCAGGCCGGGTGGTCTACGGCGCGACCACCCGGCCCGTGCGTTGGGAAGGTTGGAGACGGCGCGGACTCTTAGGCCTTAGATTTGCCCATGTTGTAGCGAGCGAATAGCCCAAAGCCGACGAGCCCTGCACCTGCAAGGGCGATGGCCAGAGCCGGGAACGTAACACTGTCGCCGTTAGCCGGCAGTGCACCAGGCGCAGGCGCCGCAGTTGCGGTCCGAGCCGGAGCTGCCGGAGTCGCCGTGCGAACAGGCGTTGCTGCTGCCGGAGCAGGCGCCGCCGGAGTCGCTGTACGAGCCGCCGGGGTCGCAGTGCGCGCAGGTGTTGCCTGTGCCGAAACCGTTGAGGACGAAGTCCCAACGGCCAGGCCGATGATGAGGCCGGAGACCATGAGAGCTCCGCCTGAGAGTAGAAGCCACTTGCTCATTCTCGAGATCACTGTTGCCATAGCACCCCCTCTGTGTAGTTTGGCGCCGTCCTTGCCACACGCCGTGCCCAACACACGCTGCGGACGACACGCGAATCAGGGTCCACCATAACAGACGCCCTCACGTGTGTCGACCAAGAAGTATTTGCGGATTAACCCGCAACGTACTTCTGGGTATCGACCATACGACGAGATCCAGCCGTCTTGGCTTCAACCGACCCCCGCACCGGACACCCTTCTATATATCGTATGTGGACCCCATGAAAGTCAATCGCTTGAAGCCACCAAAATGGAACTTTGACGCGCAAACTTCATTCTCTGTGATCTCTGCACCGTACTTATGTTCCAATTCATCGTTCTCGTGATCAGAGCTTTTCATAACGTGCTGCCTCCCGGTGAACCTGCATCAGCAACGGATGCCCCGCGTC
>JBBRGK010000238.1:0-5467 GCA_038240805.1 Dehalococcoidia bacterium
CGGCGGCTGGCGGGTCGTTCCACGAGTGTGACCATCGCTGCGATCCCGTTCGTCGTCGCTGCAGCGGTGCTTTTGAACATCCTCGGCCCCTCGGCTCTCCCGCATACGGAAGGCAGACGTACCGGTCTGCTACCGGCACCGGGCGCAGCCTCACAGAGCGCACATGTTGTACCGGGGTTCCCTGCCGCAATCCGGCTGCCGTCAAACAACGACCAGGCGATCCCCAGGCTCGCCGCTGTGCTTGCAGCAGACCTGTGGCAGGCGGGCAACTCCGTCTATCAGGCGCAGATCATCAGCAACATCCTGGCTGCGCCTTCCCCGCCTTCACTCACCGCCGCCGCAGTAAGCAGCGGACCAACGCTGAATGACCTGCTTAAGGCCCAGGTCCGACTGGCGATGGCACAGCTCATTGCCCAGGAACTGACGTTGCCGCCGTCTGATGTGACGATCGCTCAGGCACGCCAGGCGGTTGCCGATGCACAGGCGCAAATCGCTGAGACCCAGCGAATGCTCGATCGCAATGGTGCCGCCGCCGCGGCGACCGCAGCGGCGGCAGCGGCAGCCACTATCCCATTGCGTCCGGCCGCGGCACAGCCGGCAGCGGCCGTCGCAGCACAGGAGGACGTTACTAGCGCGCAGAGTGCTTTGATGCTCGCCGAACACCCGTACTCGGACGAGCAGATTGCCAGCGCACAAACTGAATTCGCGGTGGCGCACCAGGCGCTTGCTGATGCGAGTGCAGCCACTGCGGCGATCGGTGCCAACCACACAACGACGGCCGTGCCCGCCATTGCCGCCACGACACCTGCAAACGTACTGCCGGCGCTGCGGACCGGCGCCGGCACTGCCGTCCGGTTACCACTAACGCTCGAGCCGGCTGATCCGCTCGCCTCCACTCCTGCTCAGGCTCCGGCTGCTTCCGATGCTGCGGCTCTTGCAGCCAGGCCGAGGGCAGGACTGCCAGGCGGGCAATCGGCCACGACTGATGCCGGGACTGCGCAAACGGCTTCGCAGGACGCCGCCGCGATTACTGCGACTTCTGCTGTCGTTCCGACAATCGCGGCAGCAGAAGCTATATCAGGCCCACAGTCAGCTCGGTCGGTTCTTCGGCCCGCCGCCGCGCCGGCGCCTGCCGCAGACGCGACCGCAGCGGGAGCCCCCACAGAGGAGCCAGCTCCCAGCCTGATAGCTGCACCGGCTCCGGTCGACCCACCGGCGCAGGCCGCCGCGACTTCGCCTCCCGCGGCGGCAGCTCCGCCGCAACTAGCACGAGCGCGGGAGACGACAGCGTCGGCCTCACCAACCACCAACAGTGCTACACCGGAGACGATCGCTGCCTTGCAGGATCAGGTCGACGCTGCACAGGCGAAGCTCGACCGCTACACCGCACCGCCCGATCCGACGATCGTGCAACAGGCACAGGACGATCTCAGCCAGGCGCAACAGCGTCTCGATCTCCTGATAACACCGCAGCTGCAGAACACCCGATCCGCTGCAGCGACGGCGAATCTCTCGCCAACCACCGACGCAGCCACGACCGCTGCTGCCCTGGCGACAGATTCCACGACGGATTCTGCGTCTGATGCTGCCGAATCGCTGCAGTCGGCTCAACAGCGCTATGCACAGGCGACGCAGTTCTTGCAGGGACTAACGGTTGGTCCAGGCCAGGATACGATTCAATCGGCTCAGGCAGAGTTGCAGGCAGCTCAGCACGACTATGAAGCGCTGCTGGCCCGCGCTGACGCCAGCGTGGCGGCTCAGGTTGATCCCGATCCCCGGACCGCACTGGCAAGAGTGAGTGAATCCGGCGGTGTTTTTGCCTCGCACCCCGATCTAAAGCCGTTCACGTGGCCGGCACATGGGCCGATTAGCAGCTTCTTTGGGCCGGGACACCCACTTGGGATCGATATCGCCCAGGGACTCGGCGGACCGGTGACATCAGCGGCATCCGGTGTCGTCAGCTTTAGCGGCGGCGACGCCTGTTGCGGCTACGGGTACTACATCGACGTTGTCCATCCGGGCGGCTACATGACGCGCTACGGCCACCTGCTGCTGCCGTCATTCCTCAGGCCGGGAGACAGGGTGTCGCAGGGGCAGATCATCGGTGTCAGCGGCTCGACCGGCTTCAGCACAGGCCCGCACGTCCACTTTGAAATCCGGCTGAACGGCGTGCCACTCGATCCGCTCAAGCTGATCTTCGGCGTCTTGCCGGGGCCCGGCCTCCGCTAGCCGGGCCGCCGCAGTGTCAGCGACCTGGAAGCCTTATCGATGCCGCTGCGTCTGCTACAATTGCGCCGCGCGGTCATCCCGTGCTTCCCCGCCAGACAAGATCCGCATAGAAGAGGTGCCGCATATGCGGTCCATGCGTCGGTGTCTAATGCTGGCTGTTGCAGCCGCGCTCATGGTCTTCGGCGCGCTGCCGATCCTGCCCGCGCTGGCGCAGAGCGGCTCTGCCGGCAGCCCGGGCGATACGCCCGAACTCGTGCCGGTGGCAGCCTGGACGGTAGTGCTCGTCGTACTGGCGCTGCTGGTTACGTCGGTGGGCTATCTCTATCGCCGGCAGCAGGGTATGGACCGGCCATTGCTGGCACCACCACTCGATGCGTCAGCCGGCCATGGCAGCGAAGACGAGACACGCGATGCTTCGGGTCACGATGTGCCGGAACATGTCCTGGAGGAGCACGCCGCGGCGCAACACGATGATGCCACCGAGCAGGCCGAGTTGCTGCACCGGCGTAGTGCGGGTCATTAGCCCGCTGCCGGCCGGCAAGTCATCCCGGCCAACAGTCCACTGCAGTTGATCTCAATCACCCGGGCATACCGGAGCGATCAGAACACGGAGGTGCATTCATGGCAATTCAGGTGGGCGATCGCGCCCTGGAGTTCACGCTGCCGGACGGCAAGGGCGGCAAAGTAAACCTGGCCGATTACCTCGGCAAACAGCCGATTGTGCTGGCGTTCTATCCGCTCGCTTTCACCGGTGGCTGAACAAACGAATTCAACGGCTTCGCTGAGGTACAGGACGACCTCATCGCGGCCGGTGTCCAGGTTCTGGGCATCAGCGTCGACACGTTCGCAGCGGCGAACCACTTCTGCGAACACCTGGAGTTGAAGTTCCCCCTGCTCGGCGACTGGCCGAAGTACGAGACGGGCAAAAGCTACGGCGTCTTCGCCGAGGAACGCTCGATTCACAGCCGCGTAACGTTCGTCATCGACAAAGACGGAACCGTGCGCGCCAGAATCGATGAGCGAGACCCGACGAAGCACGCGCCCCTGGCGCTTGACGCCGTGAAAGCGCTCGCCTGAGCGACTCCTCCTCGGATAACTTGACAAACGAAATGCCGGGGCTAATCCGGGAGCATAACCTGGATGATTGCGGCGCGTGGTATTCTCTGCGCACGGTTCGCCCGTCGAGGTCGTAGGCGGTCTTGACGAAGGCGTCCGTGCGAGAAAGGGAACCGGAGCACCATGCGACAACCGGTGATCACGATCTCCCGACAACGAGGCAGCGGCGCCGATGAAATTGCGGCGCTCGTTTCCGAAAAGCTCGGCATTCCTCTCTACGATCAGCAGGTGCTCTCGCGGGCGGCGACCGAGGCAGGCGTCTCGGAAGCCGCGATGGAAGACGCGGAGCGCAGCCAGAGCTTCCTCAGCCGCATGCTCGAGAGTCTCGGGCGCTATGCCGGTATCGGCGTTGAAGGCTCGGTGCCGATCGACTTCTCATCCGTGTCGATGCTGTACACATCCGCCGACTTCCGCACGGTGATCGAGCAGATCCTGCGGAACATTGCCGACAGCGGGTCCGGAGTCATCATCGGCCACGGGGGCGCTCAGGTGGCACTCCGCCGCCGGCCCGACGTTCTGCATGTGTTCATCCACGCGCCAATGGAACAGCGCATCCGCCGCATTATGTCGCTCCGAAACGTGGACAGGGATGCGGCCAAACACGACGTCGAAGAGACCGAGCGCGAACGCACCGACTTCTTCCGCACTAACTACAACGTGAACTGGTACGATCTGCGTTTGTACGACCTCGTGGTCAACAGTGGCGGGCGCGAATTTGAAGCGGTGGCCGAGGAGATCTGCGCTGTTGCTAAACAGACCAGCGACCGCGCCGCCGCGGACGCGCCCGACCATCCGTTGACCCGCAGCTAATCGCAGCAGTCCTGCCCGATCCATTGCCCACGAATTCGCGCAGCCTTTGCGAGGGATGTTCATCTATGCTCGGGCACCACCCCGTCGGCCATCCGTTTCGGCTTCAGCGATACCTGATACCAAACAGCCCGGGCCGGTTGCTGCTAGCCGCCATACTTGCCGCGATGCTCGTGATCGGCTGCTCCAGCGGCAAGAAGAATACTACTTCGACCGCACCGCCGGCGTCGGCCACGCCGTCAGCCGTCGCGTCGGTGGCAAGCAGCACGCAGACGCCTGCTCCTCCGACGGTTGTGCCGAGCCCGGCCCTGGTGCGCCCGTTTACGCCTCCACCGAGCACGCCGCAGCCAACCGCGACGCCGATTCGCCTCGGCGGCATCCGCACCGAAAACGGGCTGCAGATCCAGGACGAGCAGTTTCTGGGCAGAGTGACGACCCCCGGCGGCGTGCGTATTCGTTCGGCGCCCGATGCATCAGCCCAGAACGTCGTTGGCTCCGTGCCCGAAGGCGCCCTGGTGACGGTCGAAGGCAAAGTGCTGAACGGCACGGAAGCGGAGCCCGGCAAGGGCACCGTCTGGTACATCGTCGGACCCAAACAGTACATTTACGGCGCCGAAGGATACGTGCAGCGTGTGGATGGCACCACTGCTCGCTGAACCCCGAGCCCGCTGAACTGCCCTCAAACAGACACTGCTGCGGCGAACAGCGCCTCAGGACATGGCGCGTACGCGTACGTCGATTTCGTTCTTGTGCAATCTGCCGTCTTTCATGATCACCGCCAGTCGGTCGCGGTCCTGCAGCACCTTGATATCGGAGAGTGGGTCGCCGTTTACGACCAGCAGGTCGGCAAACTTGCCCGGCTCAAGCGTGCCGGTGAGGTGACCGATGCACGAGCACTCCGCAGCCGTCTTCGTCGTAGCGACGATGGCCTGCATGGGTGTCAGTCCAGCCTGCACCATCACCTCCAACTCCTCAGCGTTGCTACCGTGTGGACCGACGCCGGTATCGGTACCCATCGCGATGCGGACGCCTCGCTCGACAGCGAGCCGGAAGCTGGCGTGGTGATCGCCAAGCACCTCTCGTGCCTTGCGGAGCGCATACGGCGGCACGTTGCCCGGATCTTTTTCGCCGCGCCGGATCACCCAGAGCGGTGCCACCAACGTGGCGACAAGATACGTGCCGCGCTTCTTCATTTCTTCGACCACTTCTTCGTTCAGATAGATGCCGTGCTCGATCGAAGCGATCCCTCCGAGGACGGCGTTCTTTATTCCTTGCGTCGCCTGTGCATGAGCCATCACCGTTTTGCCCGCGGCTC
>JBBRGK010000239.1:0-5459 GCA_038240805.1 Dehalococcoidia bacterium
GGCGAGGCGCGTCTGTCGTTCTGGCGGCTGCCTGCTGATCGGCCGCACCGAGCATGACGAGAACGGCCTGCGCGGGCGGCTGCGGCGCGAGCGCCAGCGGCTCTTCGCTTCACATGGCGTACGCATGGGGGCAGGCGAAGCCGGCGCCCGCCGCCTGATCGCCTGCTGCGAGGCTGCCGGCGCGAAATCGCCAGAGCGGCGGCTGGCCGCTGGCTGGAAGCGCTCGATGACGGTGAGGGACGTGATTGCCGATTGGGACATCGTGGGCGCCTGGGCTGGCCGGCCGGTCGAACCGGCGCTGCAGGCCGAGGTGCAAGAGGCGCTGCGCATGTGGGCGCAGAACGAGTGGGGAACGCTGAATCATACAGAACTATGCGGCGAGCACTTCGTCCTCGACGTAGTGCGCTTTCCCTGAAGAGACCGTTTCATCGTTTAGTATCGTTTAGGAATGAAGGAGACAAAATGCAGGAATCACTGCTGACCGAGCTCGGACGGGCGCTGGTTTCAGGCTCGCTCACCGACGACGCGTTGCTGGCCGAAACCGCGACACAGCCCGTCGTTTCCATCTTGCCCGACGCCAATGTGGTCAAGATCGGCGGGCAGAGCTTTATCGACCGTGGCCGGGCAGCGGTCTTCCCGTTGATTGACGAGCTGGTCGAGAACCTGCCGCAGCACAAGATGATCATCGGCACCGGCGCCGGCACGCGGGCGCGTCACGCCTACAGCGTGGGGCTCGATCTCGGCATGCCCACGGGCGTGTTAAGCATTCTCGGAACCTTCGTCAGCATGCAAAACGCCCGCATGCTGCACTACCTGCTGGCGAAGCACGGCATTCCCTTCATCGAGCCGGCACAGTTTCCTCAACTGCCGCTGTACCTCGCCGAGCGACGTGCCGCCATCTTCTTCGGCATGCCGCCCTACATATACTGGCAGCCAAACCCCGCCGTGGGACGCATTCCGCCGAACCGCACCGATACCGGCGCCTACCTGGTCAGCGAGGTCTTCGGTGCCCGCTCAATGATTTACGTGAAGGACGAAGACGGACTCTATACCGCCGATCCGAAGAAAGATCGCTCCGCCCGTTTCATCCCGCGCATCACCGTGGCCGAGCTGGAGGCGTTGGACCTCGATGATGTAGTGGTGGAGCGCAGCGTGCTTGAGCTGATGAAAACGGCACAGCATCGCCGTTCGATCCAGGTGATCAACGGCCTCGTCCCGGGCAACCTGACGCGGGCGCTGGCCGGTGAGCCGGTCGGCACGATCATCGAAGCCTGATGTCGACTACAAGGAAACCAGACATGACGGACTCATCTTCCACAGCGGCGAGCGGCGCAACGAGCGACCACCGGAACCACATCCAGTCGCTGCTGATGCGCGAGAGCCTGCTCGACAAGCAGGTAATGTCCTCCACCGAAACGCCAGTGGTGCGCATGCTGCCTGACTGCCACGTGATCAAGGTCGGCGGCCGCTCGATCATTGACGGCGGCAAAGCAACGACCTACCCGCTGGTGGAGGCGATTGGCGCGGCGCTGGCCGATCACCGGCTGATCATTGGCACCGGCGGCGGTGTACGCAGCCGGCACGTCTTTTCGATTGGCATCGATCTGGGCCTGCCCACGGGTGTACTGGCGCAGCTGGCGATCGCAGACGCGCTCGGCAACGCGCATATGCTGGGCACTCTGCTTGCGCCGCACGGCGTCATTGCCTCGCCGCCGGAGCTGTTCGGCCACCTGCTGCCGCTGTTCATGCAGGCCGCGCCGGGCGTCATCTTCAACGGGGACCCACCGTTTTCACTCTGGGAGCATCCGCCCGGCATTGGCCGCATTCCACCCCACCGCACCGACGCCGGCGCGTTTCTCCTGGCCGAATGCTTCGGCTGCGCCACGATCACGCTGCTTAAGGACGTGGATGGCCTCTACGACCGCGACCCATACCAGCACCCGGATGCGGAGTTCATTCCCGAGATCACCGTTACCGATCTGCGCGAGCGCAACCTGCCAACGCTGCCCTTCGACCGGGTAATGCTCGATCTCCTGAGTAATGCTCGCCTGGTGAAGCGCTTCCAGGTTGTCAACGGACTGAAGCCGCATCTGCTTGCGCCGGCACTTCGCGGCGAGCACGTTGGCACAATCGTGCGCAAGGATGCGGCGTCCTGACGGGCTGGAACGATTGACCGGCTCCTCGCATGCGGTGCTTGACCGATCAGATGCGCAGCGGATCGCGGGTGAACAGCCGAAAGACCAGCAGCACGGCGAACGCCACCGCCAGCAAGATGACCCCTATCGCCAGCGCGGTGAACAGGTTGGTCTGAATCGCCGTCATGATCGCCAGAGACGCAGTCTGAGTCGTGCCCTGCAGGTTGCCGGCAAACATCATCGTGGCGCCGAACTCCGACAGCGCTCGTGCCCAGCAGAGCACGAGTCCGCTGACAAAGGACGGCAGCATCAGGGGGAAGGTCACGCTCAGGAAGGTGCGCAGCCCGCTCGCACCATCGATCGAGGCTGCCTCTTCCAGGTTCGGGTCCACGCTCTGAAACCCGACCCGCACGGCCCGGATGTAGAACGGGCTGGAGACGAATAGCTGAGCCAGCACCACCGCTTTCGCGGTGAAGGCGATGTTCAGACCGGCGCCGTTGAGCGCATCGCCGAACACGCCACGCCGGCCGAACGCCATGAGGAGGGCGACGCCGGCGACAACAGGCGGCAGCACCATCGGCAGGTCGATGAGCGTCTCGACGAGCTGCTGACCGGGAAACCGGGTGCGAGCGAGCAGGTACGCCAGCGGCGTCCCCAGCAATACGACGAGCACGACCGTGGCAAGGCTGGTGGTGAGACTGATACGCAGCGCATCGCGAATGATCGGCTGGCGCAGGCTCGACCATAGCTGTCCCGACTGCGCCGCCCGGTAGACGAGCGCCACGAGCGGCACGGCTATGAACAGGACAAAGAGTGCCTCTGGCAGGGCGAGAAGCTGCATACCGTGTGGGCGTGGAATTCCCGCCGCCTTTTCGGCATGCCGCGATGCGGGTGCGGTAGGAGCTTCGGGTACCACGCTGCCTGCGTTCATCGGTGCCACAAGCTAGTTCGCTGGCCGAGGGTACAGAACGACGGCGCCTGACGCCGCGCCCGTCGTGCTATCCACGATAAAGCCGGCCTGCTTGAGGATGTCCTGACCCGCGGCCGAGCGGACAAAACCGATGAATGCCTGCCCTGCCACTTTGTACTGCGCGTTTCTGACGACGGCAACGGGATAGGTAGCGATAATGTTGAACTGGTCAGGGATGATGATTGTCGCTACGTCCCTGGCCGCGCTCGCGGCGTCGGTGGCGTAAACGATAGCCGCGTCCGCTTCGCCGAGTTGGACCTTGCTGACCACCGCTTTGACATCGGTCTCGTTAGATTTGAGGTTGGCCAGCACCTTCTGGTCGAACCCGGCGCCGTAGGCCGGGTCGGCTGCCAGCTTCGCGAGCGATTGGCGGGCGTAATTCCCGATCGGCACGCTCGGATCGGTGAGCACGAAGTTCAGGCCCGGTTTGGCCAGGTCCTGGATGCTCGTGACCTTTGTGCTGGTTTTGGGATAGACGACCACCAGCTTGTTCTTGACAAAGAGCTGGTCTGGTCCATCGATGCTACCATCCTGCCGTGCCCCGTCCATGTTCGCCTGGTCCGCGGAGGCGAACACGTCGGCCGGGGCGCCCTGCGCCAGCTGGGTGCGCAGGGCGCTGGAGCCCGCGAAGTTGAACTTGATCGTGACGCCAGGTTTCGCCTTCTTGAAGGCGTCGCCCAGCTGGTTGAAAACGTCGGTCAACGATGCAGCCGCGAAGACGATGATGGCGCCGCTGACCGCCGCTGCTGCCGGACTCGGACTCGCCGGCCGTGCAGGTGTGCTCAGCGGAGTGCGAGCCGGAGTGGCAAGAGCGGCAGCAGTCGCTGGTGCGACAGGCGAGGCAGTCTTCACCGCAGCCACGGAAGCGACCGACGATATCGTGCTTGCGGGAGTGGCCGTTTTGGGGTTGTTACTGCTGCAGGCGACGCCGAACGCCGTAACGAGCAGAAGCAGCAGAGGAGTGAGCCGCCAGGGGTACATCTATCGATCCTTTTGGCGGGCGTTCGGACCATCAGGCGACCAGGCGCAGCCGTTCTGCTTCGAGCCAGGCCAGCGTGGCGCTGGCGGCAGACACCTTCGACGCACGCACCAACCGCTCGAAGCTGTCGGCGGCCTCGTCGGCAAGCTGCTGGACCCGTGCCAGGTACGTCTGACTTTCGAGCAGCTGGGCATCAAGCAGGTGCAGCGTCGCCTGCTTGCTGATCGCACGGCAGAAGTACAGTTTCACAAGCAGATCTGTTCGGACCTCACGCAACCGCGAGACAGGCTCTTCGAGCCAGCGCAGGAACTGCGCCTCCGCCTCGGCGGTCAGCTGATACACGGTCCGTGGTGGACGCAGGCCAACGACCTCACGCTGCCCTTCCAGCAGCCCTTCCTCATGTAAATCCTTGAGCAACGCGTACACGGTGCTCATATCCATGGGCAAGACGAGACCCAGGTCGAGGTCTGCTACGAAACGACGAGCAATTTCATAACCGTGCATCGGCCGCTCACGGAGCACACCGATTATGGCGTAGTCGCCGAGCGACATGCCCGATGAACGTCGGGGCATAAGTGTCCACCTTCTTAATACTCGCTTACCGAGTATGGAGACAGCGAATAGAGATGGTCAAGCGATCCCGTCAGAACTGCAAACGAAGGAGACGTGACCAGCTCCGTCCGGCCAGATCTGTTGCGCAAGGCCTGCCGCTGCCAGTGGACAGCTCGCCGCGGTTGCTATCCTACGCAATTGTCCGAGCCCCGCTCGTCGCGTATGCTCGTTGCTGGCACAATACCAGCTTGTACCATCCGGATGACGGTGGCGCGGGGCTGATATGGACGCGGGGGCGGGGGTCAGGATGGGGACACAGGCAGGGGTCGGCATCAGTCACCACCGCAATCCACGTGTGGCGGGCAAGCAGGCAGCGGAGCGTGCCGTCGCCTCGGCTGGGATCGAGCAGCCAGATTTCGTATTTCTCTTCGCCTCGGTCGGATATGACCAGCAGGCGCTGCTGGACAGCGTCCGCCTGGCTACAGGCGGCGCCTCCCTGATCGGCTGCTCCGGCGAAGGCATTATCGCTGAGGGCGAGACGGACGAGTCGAACTTCACCGTGGGCGTAATGGCGATCTCCTCCGACGAAATCCGCTTTCAGCACGGCATGACCACCGGCATGGCCACCGACCCGCATGGCGCCGGCAATGCCGTGGCAGAGGCAGTTCGACCCGACTATGCCGACGACACGCTGGCCCTGTTCGCCTTTGCAGACGGGCTCACCTTCAACTTCGATCAGTTCAACGCCGGGCTCGATGAGGGGCTCAAGCTGGATCGGCTGCTGCCGCTGCTCGGCGGCACGGCGGGCGATAACTTCAGCATG
>JBBRGK010000240.1:0-5440 GCA_038240805.1 Dehalococcoidia bacterium
TGGCTAGCACATGCAAAGCCGCTTACTAAATGGTAGCACAGCGGTTCGCCTGGCCATCCTGGCTAGATCCAGCCGAGACTGCGCTCAATCTCCGCGTTGTCCGCCGGCAACTCGAACATTTCCGGGGGGATCTTGAGCGCGTTTTCAGGGTCCTTCATCCCACTACCGGTAACGATGCAGACGATCGTCGCCCCGGCGAAGTTCTTGCCTTCGCGTACCAGCTTGAGCAGACCCGCCAACGGCGCAGCGCTGGCTGGCTCGCCGTATACGCCCTCTTCTCGGGCGAGCATTCGGTACGCTTCGATGATTTCGTCGTCGGTGACTGCCTCGATCGCACCTTCGGACTCGTCTCGCGCGGCAACAGCGCCCTGCCATGTTGCAGGGTTGCCGATGCGGATCGCCGTCGCCACTGTCTGGGGATCTTCGACGCGCTTGTTATTGACGATTGGGGCAGCTCCAGCGGCCTGGAACCCGAGCATCCTTGGATGCCGGGATGCTAGACCTGCTTCGGCATATTCGAGGAAGCCCTTCCAATACGCTGTAATGTTGCCAGCGTTCCCCACAGGCAAGCACAGGTAGTCAGGTGCGTCTCCCAGCGCGTCAACGATCTCGAATGCAGCGGTCTTCTGTCCCTGGATCCGGTACGGATTCACCGAGTTGACCAATGCGATCCCGTGCTTATCTGCCAGTTCACGCACGATGCGGAGGGCGTCGTCGAAGTTGCCTCGAATTGAAACGATAGTCGAGCCGTATGCCACGGCCTGCGCGAGCTTGCCCATCGCAATGTTGCCACTTGGGATGAGCACGTAGCAACGAAGACCGAGGTAGGCCGCATATGCGGCCGCAGAGGCGCTGGTGTTGCCGGTAGAGGCGCAGATGATCGCGGTTGCGCCCGCTTCCTGGGCCTTGGCCACCGCCATGATCATCCCGCGGTCCTTGAACGAACCCGATGGGTTGCAGCCCTCCAGCTTGAAATACAGTGCGTCGCAGCCAATTCGCTCGAAGACGCGTCGAGACCGCACAAGCGGCGTATCGCCTTCACCAAGCGTGAACATCGGCGTGGCGGCGCTCACCGGCAGACGGCTGGCGTACCGATAGAGCACACCCCGCCTCGGGTTACTCCTCGACGGGTCGGTAGGCATTGACCTTTATCTCCCTGATGTCGCGCTCGAGGTCTTCGATCAGCCGCTTCTTCTGGCGTTCCAGCAGGCCCTGCGCCTTCTGGAACTGCTCCGCGAGATGAACCTGATACTCGCCCAATTGTTTTTGCAGCCCGGCAACCCGGTCTCTCAGGTTCTTATCCTTGCTTTCGATCAGTGCGACTGCGCGTTGAACATCTTCGACCCGTTCACGCATCTGCTCGTCGGTCTCTTCAAGAACTCCGAGCCGCTCTTCGCTGCGCCGGATCCCGGCGCGATGCAGTTCGAGCTTTTCATCTATCTCGCGCTTGATGTTCACTTTTTCCGTGACATCGGCAAGCTGCTCATCGAGTCGCTTGACGATCTCGACGTAGACCTGCTGGCGCTCGTTGTGCAGCGCGTCCTGCTTCTGCAGCGCCTCGATATCCGCGGCCAGACGCGAGAATTCATTATCTACCCGCTTGAGCGCATCGGACGTGCGCCCGGCGCGCTGATCGACCAGCTCAACGAAACGCTCAAAGTCCTCAAGCCGCTGCCGAACGACTGACGTCGACTCTTGCGTACGACGGCTCACTTCTTCCAGCGTATCCAGCCGGCTGGTCCAGCCCTGCGTCAGCCGCTCCCAGCCGTCAACCCGCTTCACCAGCTCGTTGGTCTCGGTGCGCAGATGATCGGTATCGATCTGTTGCTGATGAACGATGTCAACGACCCGCGTCTCGACCGTTCCCTGTCGATCTTCCGACCGAGTGATCCGCCCATTGAACGCATCCAGCTCGGCTTCCAGCCGCGGCACATCGTTGAGCTGAGTTGAAAGCGCGGCTGAATTTTCTTCTGCCTTCAACAGCCGATGGGTCAGATCCCAGACCTGCGTCTGTGACTGCTCGACAAGCTGCGATAGCCGTGCAACCTGCACTTTATTTTCGCGCAGATTGTCCTCGAGCCAGGCCAGGGTACTGGCAAGTTGCGCCGACTGCCGATCGTTTGTGACCACGACGGCTAGTCCTCGATCCGGATCACGCTGCCGATCGACGCGACGGCGGGCAGGCTCTCCATCTCTGACAGGGCCTGCTGCATCGACGCCTCGACCGCCTTGTGCGTCATAATTACCAGTTCCGCAGTCTGCGCTGCGGCGTCGGTTTCCTTCTGGATGATCGAGGCAATGCTGATACCAAGACGCTCGCCGAGAATACCGGTGATTTTCGCCAGCACTCCCGCCTGGTCGGCAACGATCACGCGCAGGTAGTACCGGGTGCGCACCTCGCTCATCGGGCATACTGGCGTCCGCGCGTCCTGCACCCAGCCAAAACGATCGGCAGTGCCCTGCGCAAGGGCACGGGCCACGTCGATAACGTCCGCAACCACGGCACTGGTCGTCGGCATGGAGCCAGCGCCCTGTCCCTGCAGGAGCACCGTGCCAAGCAGGTCTCCCTCCAGCTGAACGGCGTTGAAGACGCCATCTACTTTGGCGAGCGGTGCATCGACCGGGATGAAAGCGGGATGCACCCGCACTTCGAGCCCCGTGCTGTTGCGCCGGCCGATCGCGAGCAGTTTGATCGCGTAGCCCAGCTCCTGGGCGTAGCGGAAGTCACGTGCCGTCAGACGCGTGATACCTTCGCGGAAAACTTGGTCCGGCCGGACCTCGGATCGAAACGCAAGGCTGGCGAGAATTGCGAGCTTGTAGGCGGCGTCGAATGCCTCAACATCGTTAGTCGGATCTGCCTCTGCGTAACCGAGCTGTTGCGCGGCAGCGAGCGCTTCACCGAAGTCTGCGCCTTCTTTGCTCATGCGCGTCAGGATGTAGTTGGTTGTGCCGTTGATGATCGCGCGCACGGCGGTCAGTTCGTTGGCGAGCAGGTCGCGCTTCAGCGGTGCAATCAGCGGAATGCCCCCGCCGACGCTAGCCTCATACATGATCTGTACGCCGCGCTTTTCTGCCAGGGCAAGCAACTCGGGTCCATGCTTGGCCATCACCTCTTTGTTGGCGGTGACGACACAACAGCCTCGTTCAAGCGCCTCCGAGATATATTCCAGCGCAGGGTGTTCACCACCCATGACCTCGATCACGATCTCTATCGAGTCGTCGTCAAGGATCCGGCGTGGATCGGTGCTAATCTCGGCATCACCGAGTGGCGCCGTCCGAGGTTTTAGTGCGTCCCGCACCAGCACCTGGCGCAGCGACAGGGGCCGGCCGACACGCCTTGCGTAGATGGCCGCGCGATCGGCGAGAATCGTCGCCACGCCGCTGCCAACCACACCAAGGCCCATCAGTCCGACGCCGATTGGCCCGCCGTCATGCTTACGGGGTGCCATTGGGCACCGCCGGCGCCGGTGGACCAGCGGGTGCTGCGCCGGGCGGACCGACAGGAGGAGCGCCCGGCGCACCGGGTGGCAATCCTGGTTGGCCGTTGGGCGCTGTCACGCCGGGCCGACCGCCAGGAATTCGGGGATTGGGAGCCGGGGTCGGCGTTGCGGGAGCCTGCTGTGGCAGGTCCGTATGAACTGCCGCCCACTGGGCGTTGCTGCCGTCGACGAACGAGTGGACGCCAAGCTCTTGCTTCTGCTGATCCAGCCAGGCGGCCTCCTGCTTGTTACCGATCTGCAGACGCTGCGTGTCGCTCACGTCATGATTCGAGTCGCGGTCGGTCACGTTCAGCAGCACCCACTGCGGCGCGCTGGTGCTCGTGACCATGATCAGATCGCTAACCTGGCCGGGCATTAGCTGGCTCGCCACGCCGTCCAGATCGCCGGGCAACAGGCCAAACGGAACTGGCGTCCAGTCGAGGGGCTGCGCGTGTCCGAGGCTCGGGTCGGCAGTCGTATTACCGGCAATGTCATTAAAGCTATCGCCATTGCCCAGCTGGTCCTGAGCGGCGCGGCCCTGCTCTTCGCTGGTAAACAGCAGTTGTAAACCTTTGATGGCCAACGTCTGTTTGGGCACATCGGTCCGGAACTTCTGCTGGACTTTGGTCTTCAGCGCCTGTGCCTTAGCGATAGCCCGGAACTGGTCGAGCGATAGCCCCGTGCGCTGCAGTTCACCTCGCACCAGGATCTCATAGGCGCTGAGGTCAGTCACAGTGGAGTCAGGGCCAACCGGCGCGTGCACCGCCTGCGCCATCGCCGCAGCGATCTCAGCGTCCGAGACGGTAACACCGAGGCTGGCCGCGCGCTGCAGATATACCTGCTCCGTTTCAAGGAGATCGGTAGTGGTCGATTCCTTGTTGAAGGCGCCAACCTGCGACGGATCGCCGCCGTCTACCGCAGCGGCTTTCAGCCGGTCGCGGTAATATCCGAGACTGATACTGTGCTTGCCGACGGTGATCGCCGTGTTGCGCGCCGGCCCGATCCGGTCGTTATAGATGCCTATCAGCACAAGCAGCGCCACAACCGCAGCCAGACCGCCCCCGATTAGCCACGCCAGCCGCGAGCCAACCTCTTCCCGTCCAGAGCGCTGCGACTCGGACTTCACGGGGATAAGCCGCCCTGAGGACGAGCCGCCCGTGCGCCGGGTCCTGGGGGCGAACGGCGCCGGGCGCTTTCGCTCCGGGTCAGTTCGTTGCGAGCCGGTCGGTTTCTTGTGCACTGCGGGGCGCCTTCACCACGACCGGCATTGTCATCGACCGGGCGTTGGCCGCAGGCGGCATAACGGACGGCTGGCGAAAATGCCGGTTGTGTCTGCTGATTTTCCGAGGTTAGTTACGCGGTATATACGGCGCCGGCTCGCGCATGTGCGCGCCGGTGAACGGCAACAGCGCGATGTGGCGTGCCCGCTTTAACGCAACCGTTAACGTGCGCTGGTGCTTCGAGCAGGTGCCCGTCTTGCGACGCGGTTCGATCTTACCGCGCTCCGAAATGTAACGCCCCAGCTTGCGAAAGTCTTTGTAGTCAATTACGTCCACCTTGTCGACGCAAAACTGGCAAACTTTGCGGCGCGGAATGAAGCGCGAACGACGTTTGCCGCGATCCAGACCACCGGGGCCACCGGGACCGCCGGGTCCCGGGCGAAAGCCGCCCGGACCTCCCATCGATCCGCCCATTGGCCCGCCGGACGGGCTGCCCGTCGCCGGCTCCTGTTGCATTGTCACGTTTGTCTTTCCTTACTAAGACGCCAGCCGGCGCCATCTGATCGAGCACCACCGGGTACCATCGTGTACCCATGAAGACCGCTATTCGAACGGCAGATCATCCGGGTCGGTTATGTCGGTGTCGCCCTCGCCACGTTCACGGCCTTCACTTCCCGGCCCACCCGTGCGGTCAAGGAACTGGACCACTGCGGCAATAACTTCGGTGCTATATCGCTTTTG
>JBBRGK010000241.1:0-5415 GCA_038240805.1 Dehalococcoidia bacterium
GCGGCCGACGACGACGCGGCAGAGCCGCTGTTGCTACCGGCGCTGGAATAGCTCCAGCGGTCCGTCGCGCGGCACGATGACGGTTAGCGCAGCAGGCACGACCTCGATCTGCACCGGCGTCATCCCGGCGGCTTCGCCATCGGTCTGCACGGCAACGGGTGACTCGGTTTCGATCCTGATGCGTTTTACCTGACGGTACACAACGTCGGCCGCGCGGTCGTGTCGCCGCAGCAGAGTAACCGCCCCATGCCGGGCGACATCGTGCCAGCGCTGACCGCCGTAGAGACAGAGGTCGAGCAGCCCATCATCAATGCGGGCGCGATACGTTGGTAGCAACACTCCGCCGTATAGCCGGGAGTTGCCCGCGATCGCGACGAGGGTCGTTCCGGAGAAGCGCTCGTTGTCGGCGGTGATGATCATCCGTCTGCCGCCGTGCCGGAAGAGGTCGGACAGGCCGGCGACGAAGTAGGCGAAACGTCCCCAGCGGCGCTTCATAACCGGGGTGACAGCCGCAACTGCAGTGCTGTCGACGCCGACGCTCAAAAGCATCAGGAAGTAGCGCCCGTTGGCGAGGCCAAGGTCCACCCGTCGCCGAACGCCCTCATCAAGCGTTCTTGCCGCCGCCAGTACGTTGATCGGTATTCCTGTCTCTCTGGCCCAGATATTTACGGTTCCGGTCGGAATCAGCCCCAGGGCGGTGTCCGTGCCCGCGATGCCGTTGACGACTTCATTGATCGAGCCGTCGCCGCCGCAGACCAGCACCGCATCGTAGGCTTGCGCTGCCGCTTCCCGCGCAAGCTCGCAGGCGTGGCCGGGACGTTCGGTTTTCACCCGGTCTACAACCCAGCCGCGGCCTTCGAGCCAGGCAGCGGCAGCGGTAAGCTCGGCATCGCCCGGGCGGTGGCCCGAATGTGGATTCACGATCAGGCGGACGGTTCGCTGGGGCACGTGCGTGCTACCTCTCGAGGGGCGCTGTCCGGTACAACTGCTACAGTGCCACGAGCGACGTGGGACATGGAAGGACAAACGCCGGTGATAGGGATCAAACGGGTGGATCACGTCAGCTTCGCGACCTGGTCGGTGGACGAGTCGCTGAAGTGGTTCGAGGCGATCATGGGCCTGAAAGTGGCACACCGTTGGCGTGCAGAGCGTGAGGGCTTCGCGGACGCCCTGCTGGACATGCCGAACAACCAGATGCAGTTCGAGTTGATCGAGCCGATCGGCGAAGAGAGCTTCGTGACAAAGTTCCTGAAATCACGCGGAGCGGGTTTTCACCACATCACCGTCGAGGTCGACGATGTGCGTGCTGCTGGCAGCTGGCTTCAGACGCATGGAATCGAGCCGTTCCAGGGTATCCACGAAAGCGGCGGCTGGCTGCAAACGTACATTCACCCCACAAGCGGCGGTGGCGTGCTTTGGCAATTGTTCGAAACGCTGCCGGCACCCGGATCCGGGCCGTCGTAACAGCCGGGTCATCGGGTTCGGCCCCGCCCGGCTATTTCGCAGGAGCACCTTCGTTGCGGGAGACGCCCAGCCGCTCCAGGTCCGGCTCCGGTCCGACCACGATGAGTTCATCGCCGGGCTCAATACGTTGCGCCGGCGAGGGTCCGACGATGAGCTCACCGGTCGGATGCCGCAGTCCGAGGACGGTGATGGCGTTGCAGCTGGCGAGCACATCGGCGATCGTGCCGCCGGCAAAGCTGGAGCTGGACTTCACGAGGATCTGGGCGAGCAGGCTCTGACGCATATTGCCCTGCGGCTCGGTCATGAAGTCGAGAATCAGCGGTTGTACGGCTGAGAGAGCGATGTGCCTGCCCGCGATGCTGTAGGGCGAAACGACGCGATCGGCGCCAGCCTGCCGTAACTTGCGTTCGTTCCCTTCCTGACTTGACCGCGCGACGATGAATACTTTCGGGTTGAGCGATTTGGCGCTCAGCGTGATGTAGGTGTTTTGCGCGTCACCCCCGGAGCTTGCTATCAAGCAGCGAGCGCGACGCACCCCCGCGGCTTCCAGGACTTCATCGAGCGTGGCATCGCCGTCGAGCACGAGGAAGCCACGCTGACGTGCCAGCGCGATCATGTCGGCGGCGTTGTCGACGATCACGAAGGGTAGCGACCGGGCGGCGAACTCGACCGCCACCTCCTGCCCGACCCGACCGAAGCCGCAGATGATGAAGTGGTCGCGCAGGCTGTCTATCTGCTTGCGCATGCGCTGACCTCCGAAGTAGCGGCTGAACTCTCCCTCGAGAACGAGGCGCACGGTCGTGCCGAGTACGTAGACAAGGATGCTGCCACCGAGCCCGAGCAGCGTGATCGTCAGGAGCTTCCCGGCCGTGGTCGCCGCCTGGCTGCCCTGGATGCCCGCCGTTGCTATGGTGACCACGGTCTGATAGAAGGCATCGAAGAGGCTGATGCCCTCTATCTGGCGAATGCCAAGCGTACCGCCGAGGACGAGCAACGCGGCCATGGCGGCAGCGATGGTGATCCGCACACGCTGCGAACGGCTCACCGGTTAGCGTCCGCTGATCGCCTTCTTCTTGGACGCGACATAATCAACCAGGATGTACTGTCCGAGCTTGTCTGGCGTGGTGTAGAAAACGCGCCCCTTGTTAATGCGCGCCACCTGGTTGACGAACTCTTTCAGGTAGTAGTTCCGGTCGAGCATGAACGTGTTGATCACGATCCCTTTCTGTGTGCAGCGCTTGACCTCTTTGAGGGTCTCGCGAATCGTGACCGGGCTGGGAGGGTAGGCGAAGAAGGACCGACCGCGCTCAAGGTGTGCGGTGGGCTCGCCGTCCGAGATCATGATGATCTGGCGGGTGCCTCCCTTGTGTTTGGCAAGCATGCTCTGCGCCAGCATCAGCGCGTGGTGCATGTTCGTGCCCAGCACGGATTCATCCCAGCGAACATAGGGAAGTTGCTCGGCGTTCAGCTCCCGCGCATAGGCGGAGAAGCCGATGATGTAGAGGCTGTCGCGCGAGAACTGGCTGCGAATGAGGTTGTTCAGCGCGAGCGCAACCTTCTTTGCTGCCTGAAAGCTGCCGCGCAGAGCCATCGACCAGGAGAGGTCGAGCATCATCACCGTCGCTGTCTGTGTCAGCAGCTCAGAGCGATAGACCTCGAAGTCGTCGGGATGCAGCAGCACGGGCGTCTGCGGCGTTTCGCGCAGGAACGAGTTGAAGATCGTTTTTTCGAGGTGCAGGTGGAACGGGTCGCCGAACTCGTATCGTTTGGTCTCATCGCTGCGCTCGCCGCCGGTGCCGCGGTCCTTGACCGCGTGCTTGCCGAAGCTGTCCTTTTTCAACTGCCCATAGATCTCGGTCAGCGCCTTCTGGCCGATCTTGCGCGTGCCGCGCGGCGTCAGCTCCCAGGTGTTGCCTTTCTTGCGAATGTAGCCCGCGTTCTCAAGGATCTCGAGGAACTGCTTCAGCTGGTCAAGCGTTTCGGCTGCCTCGTCGCCCAGCAGTTCGCGCAGCTTTTCGGGGTCGATCTCGTCGATGTCGCCGCCGTACTGGGTGCGCTCAAGCTGGCGCTCAAGCTCGTCCATGCCCTGCATGCGCTCCATGAGGTTCATCGCCTCGTTGAGGTCGAGTTCCTCGTCGCCACGAAAGGCGTACTGGTTGCGCATGTCACGCGAAGGGAACATGTACTCAAGGTTGGAGGCGAGCTCTGATAGCTCAGACTGCAGCTCCGGATCGCCGATCTTGTCGCCGAGAAGGTCCTGCAACTGGCGGCGCATTTCGCCCGGCATGCTGTCCATCAGGTTCTGCATCTGCGCGAACTGCGACTGCATCTGTGAGACAAGGTCTTCCAGGCTCTGGGGAGGATTGTCGCCGAACAGATCGCCGTACTTCTGCATGAACTGGTCGAAGTCTGGCTGTCCGCCGGCCATCTTCTCCTGCAGCATCTGGTTCAACTCTTGAACCATCTGCTTCATGCGCGCCATGTCTTCAGGCGACATGTTCTGGATCTGCTTGTAGATGTCCTTGAAGAAGGTCTCCATCATCGCCTTCTTCAGCGACTCCATCAGCTCCTGAAAGTCTGACTGGGCATCGGGGTCCATGAACTCGTAATTTTGCAGCTCTTTAACCGCGCCGCCGAGATCGCCCGGCAGGCTGTCGAGGAAGTTCTTCTTCCGTCCGGCGATATTGCGCAGCATTTGCTTGAATTCGTCGTTTTGGGCGTCAACCTGTCCCTGCTGGCCCGCTTGCTGTCCGGCCTGTTCTCCACCCTGCTGGCCGGACTGTGAGGGCTTCTGACCCTGCTGGGCGCCGCCTTGCTGCGAACGCATACCCTGCTGGGCACCTTGCTGACCTTCGTCCTGCTGGCCATCCTGGCCCGACTGCTGCTGTCCGGCCTTTTCGCCGCTGGCCTGCGGCTGACCGTCCTGCGGCCCGCCGGACTGAGGCTGGCCGCTCTGGTCGGAACCCGGCTGCTGCGCGCCGTCCTGTCCGTCCGGTTGAGCGTCCTGCATTCTGCGATCGACCGTGTCGCGCTCGCGCTTGACGATATCGTTCAGTTTGCTCTTCAGGTCATCGAAGGCCGAACTGAGGTTGTACTTGTCGAGCGTCTGCCGCCGCTGCTGGCGCAGCTTTTGCAGGAGGTCGCGTAGACCCTGCGATTGCTGTGCTCCCGGATTTCGCATGCCGCGCTGCAGCATGTTGCGCATGGCGTGCTGCAGGTCACCGAAGTTCATCAGGTCATCAGTGAGATTTTCGAGGATGTCATCGGGCGAAAGCTCCGAGATCTCCTGCGTGCCGTCCCATTCGGAGTAGCGATAGCGAAGCATGCCCTATCCGTCCTAGCCGCGGTACTGAACGCGGCCCGCCACCTTGTCCTTGTTCAGACGCTTGTTCAGATGCAAACCTTCGAGAATGAACTCCACCGCCGAGGCGGTGAGCGCCGGATTATTGGCGGCGCCAACTTTGGCAACGGCTTTATCGAGCGCATCAACCTGCTTTGAGAGCGCGACGTACTCCTGTGACGCCATCAGGTCGGACACCTCAAGCGAAAGGCCGCTCTTGAAGCGTGTGACCACGTCCTCAAGCTCGCCGATGTTGAAGTTGCGGTTGAACACCGCCACGACGCCGCCCTGGATCAGCTTCTCGATGATCTGGTCTTCGCGGCCGTCCTCGACGGTTTCGAGTTCGATCTTGCCGCTGATCGCCGGGATGATGTACGGCAGGTCGGTGATCCGAGGCACGACTTCGTTCTCGCCGAGCCGGATCGCCCGTCGCAGGGCGTTGGCCAGCAGGCTCTCGTAGTCGGCGATCGAGGCGCGCACCGAGACGCCGGAGCGCTGGTTGACATCGGGGCTACGTCGCGCCAGCCGCGTGATCTCCGCGACAATCTCTTTCATGTACTGCGGCACGTTGACCTGGTAGTCCTCATCGGGGAACTGCCACATCTCGCGTT
>JBBRGK010000242.1:0-5398 GCA_038240805.1 Dehalococcoidia bacterium
GGGGTGGTGAGGATTGAACCAGGCTGGCTCTGAGAGCAGCTTCGCGGGTCCGGCAGCCGTCGCCATGAGAGGCAGTGCGCCGGCGGCCGCAGTTGACGGCGTGGCACAGTTGGCGCGGTCGATCCGCGAGAACATCGGCCGCGTGATTGTCGGTAAAGATGCCGTCGTCGAGCTGGTGCTGGTGGCGATGCTCAGCGAGGGCCACATTCTGCTTGAAGACGTGCCGGGCCTGGGCAAGACGATGCTGGCAAAGTCGATCGCCCGGTCGATCGGCTGCTCCTTCAAACGGATTCAGTTCACACCCGACCTGATCCCGTCCGACGTCACCGGCATCAACTTTTTCAACCAGCGCACCAGCGAGTTTGAGTTTCGCGCCGGTCCGATCTCGGCGCAGATCGTGCTCGCCGACGAGATCAACCGGGCGACGCCCCGCACGCAAAGCTCCTTGCTCGAGGCGATGGAGGAGCGGCAGCTTACGGTTGAGGGCGTCACGATGGCGTTGCCGTCGCCGTTCCTGGTCATCGCAACCCAGAATCCGATCGAGCTTGAAGGCACTTTTCCGCTGCCGGAGGCCCAGCTCGACCGATTTCTGCTCAGGCTCAAGCTGGGCTATCCCGACGAAAGCGAAGAGCGAGCGATCCTCGATCGCTTCGAGGAATCGAGCCCGCTGAACGATCTCCGTCCTGTCGCGCAGGCGGAGGACCTGGCCGCCGCCTCCCGGGCGATTACACAGGTTTACTGCGAGCCGGTTATCCGCGACTACATCGTGCATTTGGTCCAGGCGACGAGGCGGCACACTGGGCTCGAACTCGGAGGCAGCCCGCGTGCGAGCCTGGCGCTCTTCCGCGCCTCGCGCGCCCGCGCCGCCATTCAGGGGCGCGGCTACGTCGTGCCTGACGATGTCAAGGCGCTCGTGCCGGCGGTACTGCCGCACCGGCTAATCCTCAGTTCATCGGCGCGGTTGCGTGGGCGCGATGCTGCGGCGATCGTCGAAGAGGTACTGCAGACAGTGCCCGTGCCGGTACTCGAATGAGACAGACATGAGCGGCACTCGCCCCGGCATGCGCAACTTCGTGCGGGCAGAGTCTTGCTAACCCAGCGGTCGTCGCCGCCGCTGGCGCTGGCGCAGGTGTCGGGGCGCGAAGATATCGCCCGGCTGCTGAGAAGCGTCTGGCTGCTTGCCGCCGTGGTACTGCTATTTGCTGGTATGGCGCTCCAGCGGCCTGTGCCCGCTGCAGTCGGGGCGCTCGTGCTGATCGCCGGCATCGCCGCGATGGCCTGGAGCCGCCTGTCTCTCGAGCGAATTCGCTACGAGCGACACTGGAGCGGGCAGCGCGCCTTCGTCGGTGAAGACATCGAGGCGACGTTTTCGCTGCGAAACATGAAGGCGCTGCCGTTGCCCTGGTTCGAAGTGCGGGAGTTGGTGCCGGATCAACTCCCACCCGCAGGGGCGCGCATTCTTCCCGCCGCCTGGCAGGGCTCGTTCTACTATTTCCACACCACGTCGCTCGCCTGGTACGAGCGCGTTACCTGGCGGCAGCGGTTTACCTGTACGGCTCGCGGCTACTACCAGATCGGCCCGGTTCGCTTGCGGTCGGGTGATATCTTCGGCTTCTTCCCGCGCGAAGCGCAGCGCGACCAGATCGATACGATCACTGTGATGCCCAGGCAGGTGGATCTCGGCGAGATCGATCTGCCTTCCCGCCGTCCGTTCGGCGAAGCGAAGGGCGGCAATCGCATCTTCGAGGATCAGAGCCGCATGGCCGGACTGCGTGATTACCGGCCTGGAGACCCGTTGAAGCGGATCGACTGGAAAGCGACCGCGCGGCGCGGCACGCTGCAGTCCCGCATCTACGATCCGTCTTCGACCGTGACCCTTATGGTCGCACTCAACGTCGATACGTTCGCGCGGCCATGGGAAGGCTACGACCCGCTACTGTTGGAGCGTGCGGTCGCTGTGGCAGGCACGATTGCCACGATCGCTGAGGAACGGCGTTACGCGGTGGGTCTCGTCGCCAACTGCAGCTTCCCCGGCGCCGACAGGCCGCTGTCCGTTCCGGCAGGGCGCGATCCGGCTCAGCTTACCCGCGTGCTCGAAGCCCTGGCGATGGTGAGACCGTTTACGATTCTGCCCGTTGAGGAGCTGATCGAGCGCGAGCGGCGGCGATTCCCGCTCGGCGTCAGTCTGGCCATCGTCGCCGGGTACATGACGCCGCAGCTCGCTGCATACCTTGAGCGGTTGCAGCAGGACGGCGTTGCTTTTGGGGTGTACTGGGTCAATGATCTGCCGCCTGAAGTGCCGACCGGCAGCATGACGATGCACGACGTCTCGCCTCGTCTGCGCGAGTTCGAGCGCACCGATCCGCTTGCCTACGGCGGCGAATCCGCCGACGGGCAACGGCTGGTCCGGCGCGCCATATGATCACGTCCGCGAGCAACGCGCTGTGATGACACGAAAACTGGTTCTCGACCTGTCGTACCTGACCACAGAAGCGCTGGCGTTCTTCATCATCGGCGCCGTGCTCTCCGGCGCTAGCGGCCGTGAGGGAGCTTCGTTCTGGTCGTACCTTGCGGCTGAAGCCGGGGGATTCTTTCTCGTACGCGCCCTGTTCCGCGTTGATCTGCCGCATCGGCTGCTTGTCGTTGCAGGCGGTGTGATCACATTCCTCGTACTCGTGACACTCTGCGGTCTCGCCTTTCAACCCGGTTCGTTCCCGCCTGGCTGGAGCGGATTGCTCGGGTTCCTGAGCGATCCGGGCAGTGCGAGTGACGCGGCGACGGCTGCCCTGATCTACGGAATTGTCCTGCTGACCGTCGCATGGGGACGTGGCGTGATGGGGGCTCAGCGGCGGGTCGAACGGAGCATGGCGGTGCGGTCGTTTTCGCTCGGACTCGCCGTACTGCTGGTCGGCCTGCTTTTCGGGCAGGAGACGGTTACTCGTGGGGCAGTAAACGGGGCATCCATCCCGATGGTGGCGTTTGGGCTCCTGACGCTGGCCCTGATTCATCTGCGTGATGGCCGGCCGAGCGCAGTTGATCCGTGGCGCGGTCCCTGGCTGATGATTGTGGTGGGCACGATCGGTGTGCTGGTCCTCGCAGGTGCGGCGCTCGGCGTCTTTCCGCTAGGGCCAATGGGCTACATTTATGATCATGCGATCGGTCCGGCGCTCGAAGGGCTGCTGTTCCTGGTCACATGGGCGATTATCATTGTCGCCTTTCCGTTCGCATGGTTGCTCAGCCTTCTGGTAAGCGGCATTCACCCATCGGCGGCGCCAACCCCGGTACCGCCGCCGACCGCGCAGGACACCACGAACCAGCAGCAGCAGCAACATACCGGCGCGATGGCGGGCGTGTTTGTCGTTCTGTTCAAGCTGATCGCGATTCTTGTCGTTGTGGCGGTGATCGCCTACATCGCCTATCGTCTGTTCAATCGCCTGCACCGTCCTCCCGATGAAGATGAGGATCGTGACTCATTGCGGGCGGAAGGCAGTATCAGAGGGGACCTGGCGGCGCTGTGGCGCAGCCTTAGACCTCGCCGCCCGACGTTGTTCCACGGCCCAGGCGAGCCCCTGCTGCCGCCGGGCGTCCTCGAGGTACGTCGGCTCTACGTCCTCCTGCTTGAGCGCGCCTCTGCCCGGGGACGGGAGCGCCCGATCGCCGCCACCCCTTTGGAGTTCGAGCCCGTACTTGAACAGGATTTCCAGTCGCCGATTCCAGCGCATCTGACCGGCGCCTTCGTGCGCGCTCGTTATGGGCTGCTGGAGCCGGCGCCCGGCGAAGTCGACGATCTGCGCGAGGAGCTCCGGCGCCTGGAATAGCTGCTCATCAGGCGCGAATAACCACCACCTGGCCATTCCTGCGCTCCACCCGCGGCGCCACGTTGTACCGGTCCTCCCCGGCGCAGAACTCCAGGTCGGCGCCCAGGCCGATGCGTTGGAGCAGGCCGCCATGTTCGGCCGTGGCAAAGGCAGACTTCGCATCGCCGTTAAAGGATTCATATAGCCGCAAGGCTGTCTGGGCACCGTCTCCGAGCTGCAGACCAGGGGAACCCATCTCTAGACAGGTCGCCACGAGTGCTCCGGCGCAGAAGGCGTCTTCCAGACAGTAGGCTGTGCCGAGATCCGTGCCGGAACAGATGATGGTGAGGTTGAGATCGTCCGATGCCAGGACCAGTGCAGCCTGCACCACTGCGGTTCGGTTTAATAGGGCGCCAACAAGCACCACCGGCGACGATACGGCGTGTACCAGCGCCCTTGTGCCGTTGCTGGTGAAGAGCACCACTCCACGTCCGTCTATTTCCACCCGGCTGAATTCCTCGGGGGAGTTGCCGTAGTCGAAGCCTTCGGGGGGCAGGCCTCGCACTTCGCCGCAAAGCAGCGGCGACTCTCCGCGAAGGACATCGGCTTCCGCCGCTCGCTTGAGCGCATGCGCCTGCTCAAGTTCGGGTACCACGACGATTTCAGGTACACCGCAGCCGGCAAGCGTAACCAGGGTAGAGGTCGCCCGCAGCACGTCGATGACGATGCAGGCGGTCTGCTCGGGCTCTCGCAACAGGGAGGGCAGAAAGGCGACATCAACGCGCATGTAGCAGTTGTAGCGGAACGGTCCGACAATGGGCAATCTGAAGTAAAGTGAGAGGCGTGGATGGGCTGAACAGACCGATCGTGACTGCAGGTGGCGGAGGCGCGGAGTAATGCCGTTACCGTTTCTGGAAAAGCTCTCTGGCGCGGTGCGAAGAAACAGCAGCCGCCTTTGCATCGGCCTCGACCCCGACCCGAAGCGGATTCCAGACGGCGATATCGGTGCGTTCAACCGGCGCATCATTGACGCAACGGCGGACCTCGTCTGTTGCTATAAACCGAACATCGCTTTTTATGAAGCGCTTGGCCAGCCAGGTTACGACGCGTTGCGGGAGACGCTGGCAGCGATCCCGGCTGACATCCCGGTGCTAATCGACGCCAAGCGCAGCGACGTGCCGAACACGGCTGAAAGCTATGCCTCCGCCCTCTTCGACGTGCTCTGCGCCGACGCGGTGACCGTAAACCCGTACCTCGGGGAAGATTCTCTGGAGCCATTCTTGCGCCGTCGCGACCGCGGTGTATTCATTCTTTGTCGCACTTCGAATCCAGGCGCGGGCGATCTCCAGGATCTGGAGGTAGGCGGCGAAGGCGGCAGCAGGCAACCGCTGTATCTGGCCGTAGCGTCCCGCGTAAACGCGTGGAATCGGTATGGGAACGCCGGGCTTGTGGTAGGGGCGACCTACCCGGGTGAACTTGCCCTCGTCCGCGAGCGATGCCCGGATCTCCCCATTCTCATCCCCGGTGTCGGGACGCAGGGCGGGGAGCTGCGGGAAAGCGTGCTGGCGGCGGACAACGGCGCCGACACCGGCTTCCTCATT
>JBBRGK010000243.1:0-5372 GCA_038240805.1 Dehalococcoidia bacterium
GTGTCGCCGTCCCAGCGCATTACCCGTGCACCGGGAAATCGCTGGCTCACCAGCTCCTCGAGTCGCTGTGTGCCGATTCCCACCGGCCGGATACGGCTGCTCCGGCACTTCGGGCAGCGATCGACGATGCGCCGGCTGTGGTGACAGAGATGACAGATCAGCTTGCCTTCGGCTACATGCAGCGCGTACGCGACTGAGCAGCGCGGGCAGCGCGGCGCGTAGCCGCAGTCACGGCAGAGCAGCAATGATGCCGTGCCACGACGGTTCAAGAACAAAAGTGCCTGATCGCCGGCCGAGAGCGCCGCCTCGACTGCGCGCTCCAGCGCCCTGCCGAGCACGCCCTGATGCCCTTCACGCAGCTCGCGCGCCATATCGATCACGGTCACAGCGGGCATCGGACGTTCTCCCGGCAACCCGTCTGGCCCGCCAGAGACGCGCGTGGGCAGGGTTAGCACGTGACCGCTTCCCTGCGCTTTGCGGTAGCTGCCAACATCGGGTGTGGCGCTGCCCAGCACGAGCACAGCCCCGCTCAAGCGCGCCAGTTCAGCCGCCACGTCGCGAGCGTTGTAGCGTGGTGTGGGTTCGGACTGCTTGTAGGAGGGCTCGTGCTCCTCATCAACAACGATGAGGCCAATGTGCTTCAAAGGGGTGAAGATGGCGCTTCTCGCGCCGACAACCACGTCGTACGCACCCTCACGCGCCCCGAACAACTGAGCGCGGTGGCGGGCGCGTGGCACCTGGCCATGTACGACCGCAACCCTGCCGGGGAAACGCGCGGAAAAGCGATCGACGGTCTGCGCCGTGAGGGCGATCTCGGGCACCAGCACGATTCCTTGCCGGCCTAGGCGCCGTGCCGCGTCGAGCGCGGCGAGATAGACCTCAGTTTTACCGCTGCCCGTCACACCATGCAGGAGGAACGAGCCGGGAGCATCGTGACCGGCGTAACGCCGACGCATGGCGGCCGAGATCGCATCGACAGCCCGCTGCTGATCGGCGGTCAACTGCGGAGCCGGGGCCGCCGAATGCGTCTCGTCGGGAGGGCACGGCGCCGCCGAACCAGGGATGCCACAGGGCGCGAGGATACCCTCTGCCACGAGCAGCCGCTCTGCCGCAGGAGTGAGGCCGTGCAGCGACCGCAGCTCACGTACGGGCAGTGTGCCACCAGCGTCAAGCAGCGCGACGAGCGCCCGCAATCCACGTCCGGCTAGCGCGGGCGGAGTCGCGGCGAGGCGCCGAAGCGCGTCTTCGAGCGAAACCTCCATCCGAAGCGATGCGATGAGAGGCCCTTCGGGAGGGATGAAGTCGGCAGGTTCGCGGGCGCCGCGTGGCAGCATCAGGCCAACCGCAGCGGCGATCGGGCTCAAGTAGTAGCCGGCAATCCAGCGCGCCAACGCGACGTGGTGCTTATCAAGCAGCGGTGCCGCGCCCAGCCGGTCCTCGATCGTACGCAGCTCGCCATCGAATGCGGGACTCGCTGCGCTCTCCAGCACGATCCCGGGAAGGCTGCGCGGCCCAAATGGAGCAAGCACCGCGTCACCGGGAACCAGAGATAGCCCCGCAGCCACCGCGTAGCTGAACGCACGGGCAAAGGGAGCGGGTGAATTTACCGCTACTTCGACGAACGGCACGCGTAGCGCCTGCTGCACGAACCCACGGAGCCGTGCGCCTCATCCTGGCTCATGCGTCGTGATCCTGTGTAGCACCGCGCACGACCCGGAATTCGAACCCGTAGTCGCAATGGCGGGACGTTACCGTCGCGTGCGCGGTCTTTCCTTGATTCGGGCGGCCTTACCGGTGAGGCCACGCAGATAGTAAAGCCGGGAACGGCGCACTTTGCCGTGCCGCACGACCTCGACTTTTTCCACCCGCGGTGAATGAAGCAGGAACGTGCGCTCTACGCCGACGCCGTGCGCCAGACGGCGAACGGTAAAGTTGGTGCTCGTACCGCCGTTCCGCTTACGGATCACGACGCCTTCGAACATCTGGGTTCGTTCGCGCTCGCCTTCAACTACTTTGGAACTCACCCGTACTGTGTCGCCGGTGTTGAAGTCCTGGACGTTGGCGTTCTTCTCGATTTCGAGATAGCTACTCAGATCCATCGCTACTGTCTCCCTCGTACCCACGCCGCTGCGGCTGTGGGCCGGCGGAGTGATCTGATTCGGTTGTCTGCGCTGATGCGGAGGTCTCGGTGCTCCCGGCTGGCGCGTCCTGCGCCTCCGACAGCCACTGCCACTCGGCGACCGTGAGTGCGGCTTTAGCCAGAAGATCAGGCCGGCGCAGCGCTGTACGCAGGATTGACTGGCGTCGCCGCCAGCGTTCAATCTCGGCGTGATGGCCGCTCAACAGTGTAGCAGGGATCCCCCAGCCACGGAAGTCTGCCGGCCGCGTGTACTGGGGGTATTCGAGCAAGCCCGCAGCGTGCGACTCCTCCGCGAGGGAGTCTGCCCCACCGAGGGCACCGGGTAAATGCCTGACCACGGCGTCCACCAGCACGATTGCAGCCGGCTCGCCGCCGGAGAGGACGTAGTCACCAATGCTGATCTCATCCGTGACGGCGTGTTGGCGGATCCGCTCGTCCACACCCTCGTAATGGCCGCAGACGAGCGTCAGCCGCGGCTCGAGCGCCAGTTCGGCGACAATCCGCTGCGTGAGCACCCGCCCCTGTGGCGTCAGCAGGATAATCGGGCCACTTCGTTCATCCTGACCTTGGGTGGACTCAAGAGCGGCGAAAACCGGCTCCGGCTTCATCACCATGCCGGGGCCGCCGCCATAGGCATAATCGTCGCAAACGCGATGCCGTCCGATGCCGTGCTCACGCAGGTCGTGGATCACGATCTCGACAATTGCTGCGGCAGCAGCGCGGGCGACGATGCTGTCGGAAAATGGGCCTGCGAACATCCCCGGAAAGAGCGTCAGGATATCTATCCGCATCGCTTAGCCGTCGCTGCGCCCCGCGCCATCGGATGCCGTGTGGTCACCTGCCCTGTCGCGCAAGGTATCGACCGCGTGGCGGAGCACGGGCAGCAGGGTCGCCAGATTCTGTCGAACGGCGCGCTCGCTGCCCGGCAGGTTGATGATCAATGTGCGGCCGCGCACTCCGGCGAGGGCACGGCTGAGCATCGACATTGGGGTATGCCGGAGCCCGTCAGCACGGAGCGCCTCCATGATGCCGGGGATCTCGTAATCGAGCACGGCGCCGGTCGCCTGCGGCGTTACGTCACGGCTGCTCAACCCCGTTCCACCGGTCGTTAGCACCACCTCCAGGTCCTCTATATCCGCCCACTCTCTCAGCCGTGTGATGATGAGTCCCTGTTCGTCGGGCACAATCTCATACCGATCCACCGCACCATCGATTCCGGAAACCAGCTCACGGATCGCGGCGCCGCTGGTGTCATCCCGCTGCCCGCGTGAGCCCTTGTCGCTGACTGTCAACACGCCAAAATGAATGGTCATCGAATTATCTCTTAAATTCCTGTATTGACCCTTCTTCAGGCATAGCCATGGGTATTGCACGGCGCGAGGTTGACTGTAATGTCGTTGACTTGCGTGGGTGCCAATGGGAGAATGTGGACCGTCGTGGGAGCGATAGTATCAAGCTCAAAACGTTATCCCATCACACCCATTTACTCGCCGGTCAGGGGCGTTCGCTCCTATGCTTTTCTTGGGCAGGTATGAGTACACCATGGACGATCGAGGGCGAGTGCCGATGCCGGCCCGCTTTCGAGAAGCGCTGGCCGGCGGCGTTATTCTGTCGCCGGCTCCGCCGCGCTGCCTGCGAGTATATACGACAGACGCATACGAACGGACGGCCTCGCTCATCCTCGGGAAGGGGGCGCATACTGCCGCCGGACAGGAGCTGCGACGTGCTTTCTTCGGCCGGTCGTATGAAAGCGAACTGGATAAAACGGGGCGGCTTCTGGTGCCTGCCCTCTTGCGGCAGCGCCTCGAACTCGGCGGCTCCGTTACCCTACTTGGCTGCGGTGAATACGTTGAGTTATGGGACAACGCTGCCTGCGATGGCGGTATGACGGAAGCGGTGAACGACTATTCAAACCATCTTGCCGCGCTCGATCAGGCCACTCAACTCCCGGCCGTCGGTCTTGGTGCACGCCAGGAAGGCACCGGTGCACACGTCAATGAGTGAGCCTGTCACCGTGCATGTGCCCGTACTGCTGGAAGAGACGATGAGCTCGCTCGCGCCTCATTCAACCGGCAGATATCTCGATGGGACCGTCGGCCTGGGCGGTCACGCCGAACGTCTCCTCGAACTGAGCAGCCCTGGGGGGAGGCTTATCGGCCTCGACCGCGATCCGGAAGCGCTCACCGCAGCAGGCGTACGGCTCGCTCGATTCGGCGCCAGGGCACAGCTGGTTCACGCGAGTTACACGGAGGCGGAAAGCGTTGCTGTGAACGCGGGGCTCGCGCCACTCTCGGGCTTCCTGCTCGACCTGGGCCTCTCGTCGCTCCAGCTCGACCGGCCAGAGCGCGGCTTTAGCTTCCGGAACGAGGGGCCGCTGGATATGCGCTTCGATCCCGGCAGCGGCGAGCCAGCGGCCACGCTCGTGAACGATGCTCCTGAATCGGAACTGGCCGATGTCATCTGGCGCTACGGCGAAGAGCGGGCCTCCCGCCGGATCGCTCGCGCGATCGTGCGTGCCCGTCCGTTGCAAACGACCACCCAGCTTGCACGGGTCGTCGAGCGGGTAGCGGGCCACCCTGGAATGCGTACCTCTCCAGCGACGCGCACCTTCCAAGCCCTGCGTATTGCCGTCAACGGAGAGCTAAGCAACCTCTCACGAGCGCTTGAGGGAGCCCACGATCTGCTTGAGGTCGGCGGCAGACTTGCAGTGATCAGCTTTCACTCGCTTGAGGATCGGATCGTCAAGCAGTTTATCCAACGGGAGAGCCGGGACTGCGTCTGCCCGCCCGGCTTACCCGAGTGCCGCTGCACGCATGTGCGCAGCTTCGCGCCGCTCGGTCGCTCACCAGTGGCGGCGAGTCCCGAGGAGAGCCGGCGCAACCCACGCAGCCGCAGCGCCCGTCTCCGGACAGCGATACGGCTCTAAATCCAGAACATCGAGAACGGGAGAGGATAGCTCATGGCGCTGGTACATGGACCGATACACGGCAAGCAGTCGAAGACGCTATTTGGCGCCCTGGGAGCGCCCGTGTCGTTGCTGGCCGCGATCGGCCTGATCGTTGCGGCCATGCTGCTGCCGGTGGTTCAAAGCAGTGATGCTACGACGACTGGATACTCTATCAGACGGCACGAGCAGGAACTCTCTGGCCTAAACGCCCAGATCTACAACACGCAGGCCGAAGTCGCACTGCTGGGATCCGGCGCCCACATCCACGACGAGGCGGCACGCATC
>JBBRGK010000244.1:0-5371 GCA_038240805.1 Dehalococcoidia bacterium
TGAAGAGCAAAGAACGGCTCGATAACGGCGTCGAGCGCGGCAACCTCCTCCACTCGTGGAGCGTCTGGTCCAACAAGGCTCCGGCGGGACCATGCCTCCACGTCGATGCCAGATGGGGTGCCTTCGTCCTGCAGCCACTTCGCCAGCGGCACGAAGCTCTCCGGCCGGCGATAAAACGCGATGAAACCGTCGGCACACGGATAGACCAGCCTCGTGCCGGACGAGCCGAACGAGCGTCCGCCCCCTGCCCGATGACTGATCATCCCTTGCATGGCGTAGTAGAGCCGCGCATTACCGAGTGTGTTGACGACCGCCTCCTGCATCGAGACATCGACAATGTCTCCGTCGCCAGTTGCCTCGCGTCGGGTGAGCGCGATCAGCGTGCCCACTGCAGCCTGGATCCCTGCCTGCAAAAAGCCCTGGTCAACGCTGGGCCGGACGGGAGGGCGATCGACATCTCCGCAGAGGTAGGCGAGACCTCCCGCCGCGACCGCGACCAGGTCGCCGGAAGGCTCGGTCGAGCGCGGGCCCGTTGCACCCCATGGACTGATGGTGGTGATCACGATGCGCGGGTTGTCCCGTCGGATCGAGTCAAGACTGATCTCCGAGGCAAACGAATTTTCTGCTGTCGAACTCCTGATAAGGACATCAGCACCCGCGAGCAACCGCTGAAACAGTTCGCGGCCATCGGCTGTGCCGAGCGCCAGAGTTATCCCACGCTTGTTGGCGTTCATTTGCAGCCAGTACAGCGAACGATCGCTACCAGCGTGGTGGGCGAATGGTCCACGGCGCCTGTCGCGATGTCCGCCTGGCGGCTCGATTCGAATCACATCTGCGCCAAGTCCTGCGAAAAGACGCGGACAGAGTGCTCCCAGTTCGTTGCTGAGATCGAGCACACGGTAAGGGGCGAGGGAGCTAATCAATCGTGTTATTCCCACCTCACGACGGCCTGGTCGTCGCCGGTCGTTTCAAACTTCGCTGCGGTAGCGTTTATCATGAGGTACCGGTCTCCGGCCGGCAACCGATGCCCGTATCCCCATCCGGAACCATTCGCCGCAGGATCGGCGCTGTCGATATAGAAGCCGGCGCGAAAGCAGACGAGGGAGCAGATGATGAAGGGCAATCGCTGGGCACCGAGTCAGGGTCCCGCAATGGGCCGCTCGGTGATGGTCGCCACGGCGCAGCCTCTTGCAACGCAGGCCGGTCTCGATGTGCTGCGCGACGGCGGCAACGCGGTGGACGCGGCGGTGTGCATCAGCATGCTGCTCGCCGTGACGAAGCCGATGCGCTGCCAGGTGGGCGGCGATGTGTTCTACCTCATCTACTGGGCAGAAACTGGCAAGGTAACGGCGATCAACGGCAGCGGTGTCGCCCCTGGCACCGCGACGCTCGAAGCCTACGCATCGGGGCTGCCGGACAGGGGAATTCGCGCCTCTGCGGTACCCGGGTTCGTGGATGGCGTCCTTGAAGCCCGCAACCGCTTCGGCAGCCGTTCGCTGCAGCAACTGATGCAACCGGCAATAGGCTACGCACGCGACGGGTTTCCGATATCACTTCGCCTTGCGACACTGATCGCTCAGCATGCCGACGTTCTGCGCTCGTTTCCGGCCACCGGCGAAATCTTTCTGCCGTCTGGACGACTTCCCCAGCCCGGTGAAATTCTGCAGCAGCAGGATCTCTCCCGCACCCTGGAGGCGATAGCGGCAGATGGACGTGACGGCTTTTACAAAGGTGCGTTCGCCGCGGCACTGCTCAAGGTTTCCGCTCAACAAGGTGGCCACTACACGCCCGATGACCTTCCGGCGCACTACACCGTAGTGACGGATCCGGTAACGGCCTCATATCGCGGCTTGACCGTGTATGAGCAACCACCGGTGTCGCAGGGTCACATCGTGCTAGAAGAGCTTGGTATTCTCGAAGGTTTTGATCTCGCCGGTCGCTCGCCGGAGGAACCCGACCTGATTCACCTGATGGTCGAGGCTAAAAAGCTCGCTTTCGCCGATGCCCGCCAGTATGCCGGTGATCCAGAGCAAAGCGCCTTCGCGGTAGAACACCTCCTGACGCCAGGGTTCCTGGCCGAGCGGCGGCGATCGATCGATCCGCGCCACGCATCAGAGTCCCCTGCCGCTGGCAAGCTGGAAGCCATGGCGCACGATACGACCAGCTTTGCCGTCGTTGACGCCGCCGGGAACGCAGTGGCTGCGATCCAGAGCGTGTTCCAGCCCTGGGGCAGTGGAGTTGTCGTCGACGGTACCGGGGTGCTGCTCAACAACAGGTTGGACGGCTTCGTGCTGGAGGCCGGACATCCGAACGCGCTGCATCCGGGCAAACGTCCCGTGCACACGCTCAACCAGTACATCGTCACGAAGGACAGCCGGCCCGTGCTGATTGGCGGCACGCCCGGAGGCCAGCAGCAGGTTCAAACCAACATACAGGTCATCAGCGCCATCGTCGACGCGGGTTGCGACGTTCAGACGGCACTGGATCTGCCGCGCTGGGGTCACACTGCGGGCTTCGATGTCAGCATGGAGAGTCGCTACGACGATGGCGTGTACGCCGAACTGGAACGTCGCGGCCACAGGGTGCATCGAACTGGTCCCTGGGAAGGCTTGATGGGGCGTGCGGCAGTGATCAGCATCGACCAGAAGACAGGCGTGCGAATGGGTGCCCTCGACCTGCGTTCCGAAGGGGCCGCAGCCGGATGGTGATCTGTCCGTAAAACCTCTCGCAAAGTCTTCGCAAAGTTTATTAAAGTGGGGTCGAACGTGAACAAGCCGAGCGTATATCGAGCGTCCGGGCTGGCTACATGTATCGGGGCAGCGACGCTGCTTTGCACGATGGCCGATGGCCTGCTCGGTCGTTTCGAGCGGGTCATGAAGCAGCGGCACGATGCGGGGAATACTACCCCACCGCGCGAGACGACCCCGACGACCTTAAAGCCGGGCGATGCGATCATGGCCTGGAACGGAGACGATCGCCTGGTGCAGACGGCGCTCGAGTGCGCCGAGCGCGTGAACGCCAGGGAAACTGACTGGCGCTGGCTGCTGCTCGACAGCGACTCGGTGCTCGAAGTCGCTGCCGGATGGACGGTGTACTACAACACCAGCGAGGTCATCAACCAGGGTACCGTCGAGTTCCTACGACTCGTTGGCGATCAGGACGGACTACTGCGCGTGTTCGAAGCGCGTGTGCGAGACGGGTCAATAGCGATGAACCCGGTGATATTCGAACACGGCGGCGCTGCCTACCAGATCAATAGCACCGGCACGTTCCTGGTGCAGCGGTCGAGCGGCGCGGCGATAGCTGCGGATGTATGGCGTGACATAACCGCAAATGAAACCGACAACGTCTATTGCAAACTGACGGGTCCGAATGGGAACAAAGCGCTCGCCGTGTGGACGACGCACATCGCGCTGCTGACTGGTCAGGAGGTCGGGCCGGCAGACCTGCGGTGCTACGGTCAGTAGACGTGAGGGCGGCACCATGAACGTGCCTTCGGCCGATCTCGAGCTGCTGGAGCAGCGGCTGGGTATTCGCTTCCGCAGCCGCGAGTTGCTCGCGCAGGCCCTCATTCATCGGTCGCACCTCAACGAAGCCCGCAGACCCGCAGAGGATTCGAACGAGCGGCTCGAATTTCTTGGCGACGCAGTGATCGGGTTCGTCATCGCCCGTGAACTCTACCGACGGTTCCCCACGGCTCAGGAAGGGCAACTCACTGAGCTGCGAGCGCATCTTGTACGCTGGGAGACGCTGGCGACGGTGGCGATTCGGCTGGATCTCGGGCGCCACCTCGTTCTCGGCAAGGGCGAGGAACAGACCGGCGGCCGAGCACGGCCCATGAATCTCGCTCGCGCCTTCGAGGCCGTGGTGGGCGCCGTTATCGAAGACAGCAGTCTGCGTAACGCACAGTCCCTGGTACTGCGAGAGCTTCGTCCAGAACTGGCAGAGCTTGACACTACGACCAACGTCGCCGATGTGAAGTCTCGCTTGCAGGAATGGACCCAGGGAAGCATGGGAGAGACGCCGGTGTACCGGACGATCGGGGTCGAAGGGCCCGACCACGATCGTCAGTACCGCGTCCAGGTTCTGGTCGGTGATCGCGTCCTCGGCGAAGGCACCGGTCGTAACAAGAGGACGGCGGAACGTGCCGCAGCGACGGAAGCGATGCAACGGGCGGAGGATGACGAAGGCTAACTGTTATGCTATAACACCTGTAGCGCCGGAAGCATAGTCGCTGGCAGCGGGAGTTGCGGGTGTACCTCAAGCGGGTTGAGATCCAGGGATTCAAAAGCTTTGCCAGCAAGAACGTCTTTGAGTTCGGACCGGGGATCACTGCAGTGGTCGGACCGAACGGCAGCGGTAAGAGCAATCTCGCCGATGCGCTGCGTTGGGTGCTGGGCGAGCAGAACCCGCGTCACCTTCGGTCCCGCAAATCAGAAGAGGTGATCTTCGCCGGCGGTAGACAGCGGCCGCCCGCGGGCCTTGCTGAAGTCAGCATCGCCCTGGACAACAGCGACGGTTGGCTGCCGGTCGATTTCGATGAGGTGGTCTTCACCCGCAGGCTTCACCGTTCCGGCGAGAGCGAGTATCTCGTCAACCGGGCGCGCGTGCGCCTCAAAGATGTGCTCGATCTATTCTCACGCGCTCGGGTTGGTCAAAACAGCTACGCGATCATGGGTCAGGGTCTCGTTGACTCGGTGCTCAACCTGCCGCCCGAGGAACGCCGCAACCTGATCGAAGAGGCCGCCGATGTGCGCCGGCATCGCATCAAGATTCAGGATGCCGTCGACCGGTTGTCCGCCACGAGGGACAATCTCGACCGCGTCGATCTGCTGGTCGGTGAGATCGGTCCGAGGCTCGCACAACTGGAGGCGCAGGCCCGCACCGCAGCCGAGTACAACGCGCTAACCGCTCAGCTCGGCGAAATGTTGCAGGGACTGTACTCAGCGCAGTGGGGCGAGCGAACCCTGGCTTTGGCCGCCGCCCGCAGCGAGTACGAGCTACGGATGAACGCGCTGATCGATGCGCAGGGCGAGGTCCGGCGGATCGAGACTAGCCTCGACCAGCTGCGCCTCCAACTGCAGACCGAACGAGAGCAGGCAGCAACCGGCGAGGCCGCAGTACGCGACCTGGACGACCGTCTGCGGCGCGCGGAGCAGCGCCTTGAGTTGATTGGTGAGCGGTGGCAACTGCTTGCCACGCGCATCGCGGAGATCGTTGCTGACCTGGAATCATTGCGCGGAGAACTCGACGATCTGGCTGCAGGGGGAATCGAGGAGAGCGCCCTCGTCGGCGACGAGTCAGCCCTCGACGCCACGGTGAATGAGTGCACCGGGGCTCTGACGTCCGCCGATGTCGCATTGGAGCGGTC
>JBBRGK010000245.1:0-5370 GCA_038240805.1 Dehalococcoidia bacterium
GCACATGCAGGTCACCCGCGTGCAGAATCAGGTCCACACCGTTGAATGACTCGTAAACCTGCGGCCAGATGTCGGGTGCAGCTTCGGGAATGTGAGTGTCCGAGATCAGGCCGATCAGCAAGCGCAGTCCTCCTGGCGTGGACTGCGACATTGTAGATCGACGTATATCGGCGTGCGACATCACCAGCCAGCATGCAGCGTCCCTGCAGCGTAATGAGTTTGCGAGATGGTCGCCGGGACGGTATAATATATAGGCAGAATCAATCGGTGATCGGCCTCGCGACTATAGCTCGCGGGGGACATTGTTCAAAATAACGCGACTACGCGGTAGGGAGAAATGCGAAATGGCAGTCGAAAAAGGAACCTGGCTACTGAAGCGCGGCCTGGCGCAGATGCTCAAGGGCGGCGTAATCATGGACGTGGTCACTCCCGACCAGGCAAAAATCGCCGAGGAAGCTGGCGCATGTGCTGTGATGGCGCTTGAGCGCGTACCGTCCGACATCCGTTCAGCGGGCGGTGTGGCGCGGATGAGCGATCCGGACATGATCCTGGGGATCAAGGACGCGGTCACAATTCCTGTGATGGCCAAGGCACGAATCGGCCACTTCGTTGAAGCACAGGTATTGGAATCGCTCGGTGTTGACTATATCGATGAGTCCGAAGTGTTGACGCCAGCAGACGAAGCGCACCACATCAATAAGCACAACTTCCGCGTACCTTTTGTCTGCGGCTGCCGCAACCTGGGCGAAGCGCTGCGGCGTATTTCCGAAGGCGCCGCGATGATTCGCACCAAGGGCGAGGCTGGCACTGGCGACATCGTCGAAGCGGTGCGCCACATGCGCCAGCTCTGGGACGATATCCGCCGCATCCAGAACATGCCCGAAGACGAGTTGTACGCCGAGGCAAAGAACCTTGGCGCCCCCTACGACCTGGTGAAGGAAGTCCACGACCTCGGTCGGCTGCCGGTGGTGAACTTCTCCGCCGGTGGAGTGGCGACGCCCGCCGATGCAGCCCTGATGATGCAGCTCGGCGCAGAAGGAGTGTTTGTCGGCTCCGGCATTTTCAAATCGGACAATCCGGAACAGCGGGCCAAAGCGATCGTCAAGGCCGTTACTCACTTCCGCAACCCCGACATCATCGCCGAGGTTTCGCGCGGGCTGGGCGAAGCAATGCGTGGCACGTCCGTGCGCTCGTTGCCGCAGGCCGAACTGCTGGCAGGACGCGGCTGGTAGCTGACGCGTTCCCGCAGACTGTATGCAGCGACGGCCGGGTAGCGATACCCGGCCGCTTGCGTTGGCCGCAGGCTCCTTGCGGAAGCCGAAGCCCTGCCTCGTCCGTTGCAGTACACTGGTAGCGGCAACCGGCAGGATCTTTGTCTGATGTCGAACGACATCTGGCGGGGCTGAAGACCTGAACCGGGGACATAACGTGGCGGTACACACGGCTCGATGACCGACGGACCAATCGGAGTTCTTGCGCTCCAGGGCGACTTCGCCGAACATCTCGAAATGCTGCGGCAGCTCGGCGTCGACGCGGTTGAGGTGCGCCTGCCGAGTGATCTCGCCGGGCTGGCTGGCCTGATAATTCCGGGCGGCGAAAGCACAACGATGGCGCGGCTGCTCGATTCATACGATCTGCTCGAACCGCTGCGGCTGCTCACGCGAGGTGGCTTTCCGACCTGGGGCACCTGCGCCGGGGCGATCATGCTGGCGGAACGGGCGCCAGGCCTCGACCGGCCAAACCTGGGTGCGATGAACATCGGCGTACGACGCAACGCTTTCGGAAGTCAGAAGGACAGTTTTGAAGCAGATCTGCCGGTGGACAAGCTGGGTGAGCGGCCCTTTCACGCCGTCTTTATCAGAGCGCCCGTTATCGAAGAGTTGGGCGCCGACGTTGAGGTACTGGCGCGGCTGGAGGACGGCTCGGTGGTGGCAGTGAGGCAGGATGCCATGCTGGCGACATCGTTTCATCCCGAACTGACCGGCGACCTCCGCTTTCACGCATACTTCATCGACCTCGTGCGTTCCTGCCTCCGTTCCTGCCAAAGAGCGACCCCAAATCTCGATTGAGCGACGGCTCGACTGCCAGATGACGACCACACGTCCCGTCCGACCTACCGATCTGGTTGCGCTCGTCTCGTTCGACGGGCGCGTATATCCGAACGAGGCACACACCTGGGATCGCCTCGGGCGGCGCCAGGAAGGCCCGCATCTGCTCGAAAACGCGTTGGAGCAGTTTTTCGCCTTTGCCACCGGCCACCACACCTGGATCAGCATTCAGGGACAGACGATCCGCGGTGTTGCATCGGCGCGGCCTCGGGGAAGCCGGCTTGCCTGGGAACTGGACTGCCTGATCGTTGCCGCCGAGGAGACCGAGCCGGTGCTGTTCGCCCTGATGGAGCAGTTGAGCATGGCCGCCGCGCATGCACGGGTATTGCGTGTGTTCCTCCGCGTACGGGCGGGCACCGATCTGCTTCTATTCGCCCGCAAGTCAGGCTTCACGCCGTACTGCGAGGAGACGTTGATGCGTCTCGACGGTGAGACGCCGGAGGAGCCGCTTGACCCGTCGCTGACGCTGAGGCCGCGACAACCGGGCGACGGCTTTGCGCTGTTCAGGCTCTATAACGCCGTGGTACCCGTCGAAGTGCGACGCGTCGAAGCGGCGACGTACAGCGAATGGGTCGCCGGCCAGGAGAAGCGCGGACAGGGCCGTGGCCGGTTTGATCTGGTGGCGGAGCGCGAGAGCGAGGTCGTGGCCTGGCTCCGAGCGGTCCCGGATGGGGCGATGGGCCGGATCGACCTGCTGGTGCATCCGGCGGCAGGGCGGTACAGCGGCGGTCTGTTGTCACATGCGGTGCATGTTCTCGGGGCGCGCCGTCCGGTATTCTGCATGGTGCCGAGTTACGCTGGCGGTCTGAGGGCGTTGCTGGAACAACGAGGCTTCGAGCATGCCGGCGAGTATGCGGGCCTGGTAAAAAGGCTGGCGCTGCCGGCGCGCGAACTCAGCCGCGCGCGAGTGGTCGCGAAACAGCCGCTCGTGACCGTCTCAGCCTTCTATTCTCATGGCTCTTCTGGTGGGCTGTCTGACCGCGATTCTGTGGAGATTATCAATTAATGCAGCGAACCATTACCGACGACCTGGACCTGCTGCTTTCGGCATTGCCGCCTCACATCTGCGAGCCGATTCGCGCCCGTGAAGATAACTATCAGCTGCTTGAAATCGTCATGGACCTCGGGCGTCTGCCGACCGCCCGTTATCCTGGCCGCGAAGTAATTCTCGGCAGTGTTGAGGTCACCGAGGCCGACCTGGATACGGTTGTCTCGCGCATCGGAGAGTTCGGCGACGACAACCGGGCCGGAATCGAACGCACCCTGCATCGTATTTCCGCGATCCGGAATCGTCGTGGCAGGGTGGTGGGCCTTACCTGCCGTGTTGGCCGCGCGATTTTCGGCACGATCCAGCTGATAGAGGACCTGGTGCAGAGCGGCAAGAGTATCCTCCTGCTCGGCAAACCTGGCGTCGGCAAGACGACGATGCTGCGCGAGACGGCGCGGGTGCTGGCGGATGATCTGAACAAACGGGTGATCATCGTCGATACGAGCAACGAGATCGCGGGCGACGGCGATATTCCTCACCCGGCGATCGGCGGTGCTCGTCGCATGCAGGTGCGCACGCCGAGCGCTCAGCACGCCACCATGATCGAAGCGGTCGAGAATCATATGCCAGAAGTGATCGTGATCGATGAGATCGGCACTGAACTGGAGGCAGCCGCAGCCCGGACGATCGCGGAACGCGGCGTACAGCTGGTCGGCACCGCCCATGGCACGACGCTGGGCAATCTGATGATGAACCCGACGTTGTCCGACCTGGTTGGTGGCATCCAATCGGTCACTCTCGGAGACGAAGAGGCACGACGCCGCGGCACGCAGAAGTCGATTCTCGAACGCAAGGCGCCGCCAACGTTCGATATCATCGTCGAAATTCAGAGCTGGGATCGGGTTGCTTTGCACGACGATGTCGGCGAAACGGTCGATGCCCAGCTACGTGGCTTCCCCGCGCCTGCCGAAGTACGCGAGATGCGACCGGATGGAACGATCGAGACGATTATCGAGGAGCGGAGCGAGAACCCGGACCTGCATCTGTTTGATGTCCGTGCAGGCGGCGACCGTGGCGGCGACAGGGGGGGATACGGAGAACGGCCAGAGCGGCGCGGCGTGCGCAGGCAGCCGGTGGGGGGAAGGCAAAGCCTGCCATCATTAGCCTCTCCCCGAACACTGCCCGACATCTACAGCGGCCCGCACGACACCTACTTCAATCCAGGCAGCCCCGGCGGTCCAGCCAGCGCCGGCAGCACAACCGGTGGCGAGCGGATCGGCGCGGCGCAGGGGGTGAAGCGGATCTTCCCTTTCGGGATATCGCGGTCTCGCCTCGAAGAGGCGATCCGCGAAGCGCGCGTATCGGCAAGGGTCGTCGATAGCCTTGACGACGCCGACACGGTTTTCACCCTGAGCAGCTACTACAAACGCCGTCCACCTGCCCTGCGTGACGCCGAGGAGCGGAACATCCCGCTGTCGGTCTTGAAAAGCAACGCTGTTTCGCAGATCGAGAAAATGCTGGTTTCAGTAGCCCAACCGCCAGTCAGCGCCCGGCGCCGGAAGGATCCGGAGCTGGAAGCGTTGCAGGAGGCGGAGGACGCGATCAACGACATCCGTAACCACGGCGAAAACGTGATCGAGCTGCCGCCGCAACCGTCCTACATTCGCAGGAAGCAGCACGAATTGGCCCAGCGGTTCAACCTGGCCTCAAGCAGCCGTGGCCGGGAGCCGCATCGTGGTGTTCGCATCTTTCCCGAAGGGCGTCGCGATCTGCCGTTTAGCCGCGATCGGTAGCACCGCACTGCTGCAGGCAGTGATGTGGCAGGTTGCGTCCTCCTTGACAGGCACCAGCATCGGGGCCAGAATTTGCCCCACTGTATGCAGGGGAGTTAACGATGACGACTCAGGTCGAAGTTCCGAAGCTGGTTGGTACACGGGTGAAGCGGCGCGAGGATCCACGGCTGATCACCGGTCACGCCACCTACGTGGACGACATCCAGCTACCGCGCATGACGCATATGGCGTTGCGGCGCAGTGAGTACGCGCATGCACGTATTCTCAGCATCGACACCGCCGCAGCAAAGGCGCTGCCCGGTGTGCTCGCGGTGCTGACAGCGGAGGACCTCGATGGGGTAATCGGTGGCTCGCTGCCGACAGTTCCTGCGACACCGGACACGAAATTGCCGCCGCATCTTCCCCTCGCTAAAGGAAAAGTCCGACATGTGGGCGATCCGATCGCCCTGGTCGTGGCGGAAGACCGCTATATTGCCCGCGA
>JBBRGK010000246.1:0-5362 GCA_038240805.1 Dehalococcoidia bacterium
GGGTTACTGGGCCTTCTTCAGCACGAGCGTGACCGTATCGCTGAACGGCGCGGGCTCCGCCAGCGCCGCTATCCCTGCTGCTGCCGGTCAGTATATGATGATCGGCAATCCCAGCGCTACGTCGCCGGCGACGGTGAGCGGGGCCGACTCGGTGGTGACATTCAATCCCACGACCAACAATTACACGTCGACGACCACCCTCCAACCGGGCCAGGGCGCCTGGGCACTGTCGAACGCCGGCGGCACGATCACCATCAGCGCTGCACGGTAGTCTGCGATCGGGCGATCAGCGAAGAGGCCGGGGCTTTTGCCCCGGCCTCCTTTTTTTGCCTCTGCCATTTCACCACTTCACCTGATGAGATTGACGAGGTGAGCCCCGGCTCCACAGGACCCGCACACCACAGCGGCAGCGAGGCAGACCGTATACTGTGCGCGGCTGTTGCGGGAGTGGCCGCAGAGCGGTCGGCATAGCTACGGGTTCGCTGGAGCATTCGATGACGTACAGGCAGGCAGTGAAGGCGGGGCTTGCGGCGACGATCGTGCTGGCGGTGACGAACGTCCTGCGGCTGGAGTACCCGATCTACGCGGTGGTCGCCGTCGTGTTCGTGATGGAGTCCTCCCTCACCGGCTCACTGCGCGCTGCCTACACACGGATGCTGGGCACCGCGATGGGAACAATGCTTGCCGCCACCGTGATCACGGTTGTAGGGGTCAATCCGCTCACGCTCGGGCTCGGGGTGACGCTAACGATCTGTGTCTGCATCTACGGCAAGTTCACGGATGCACTGAAGCTCTCGGCAATGCTGTTCGGGCTGGTGATGCTGCAACACGGCGGTGATGCCTGGCCGTTCGCGCTCCACCGTCTGCTGGACACCTCGTTCGGCATCGTGGTCGCGGTCGCCGTGAATTTGCTGATCTGGCCGCCGCGCGCCTGGCGCTCGGTGCACACAAATGTCAGTGCCTGCCTGACGCAGCTGGGCGCTCTGTACACGCTGACGCTGGAGTCGTATTTCAGCAACAGCTATCACGCACCCGCGATCGAACACGCGGAACAGAAGGTGACCGCGCTGCTGCGGCAGAACGAGCAGTCCTGGCACGATGCCCGACACGAACCTCCCGGTCACCTCCGCTTGCAGGACACCTGGCAGTACCTGCTTCAGCGGGTCTGGGAGGACACGGCGGAGCTTCAGCATGTGGCGCAGGAAGGCGAAGCCGACACGCTCTGGCGGCGATCGGAGGCGGGCTTGCAGGCGCTGCGGGCTGCCACTGCGAGCGCCTTTAAGGCTGTGTCCGCAGCCGTGGCCGGCAGACCGGCGTCATTCCCCTCGGCAGAGCTTGACCATGCGTTGGCGGACGCGGCGGCCGGCCTGCAGCATCTGAACGAGATGGCACCAATGGCGGCGACAGGTGTCACGACGATGGAGGAGGTGGCACGGCTGTTTACGCTGCACCACGCGATGACCGGCATTGCTGCAAAGCTTTCGGCGATGCATAAGAGCCTCGATGAGCCGGCGCCGGCCACGGGCGGTGTGCGGGCCGCGCTCGGGCTGGCATCGGCGTCGAGCCACACGACTTCCCGAGCGGACCGGTGACGGAAGGGCATTTTGCCTCGGATCCCCCGGCGCAAAAACAGTGGCCGTGCAATCAGGCGGAAACGGGAACCCGCAAACTCTTAACAGTCATAGAGCGCTCCAGGGGGATGTCCTCACCGTCCTCCCTGTATGAGTGGAGAATACCGCGGAAAGCCTGCTCGACATTGCGGAACGTCTCCTCTTCCGTTTCGCCCTGGCTCATACACCCCGGCAACTCAAGCACTTCTGCCCAGTAGCCGCCTTCTTCAGCTTCATGCATAACCACATGAACGTTGTATATTTCTTCACGTGGTTCGCGGCCCGATTTTGGCATCACAGTAACTCCAGGAATTCGTCCTCGGTCAGCCCGGCCACCTTGATTTAAGCCTTCAACTGACAGGGAGCGCTGCGCCATGGGGACTGGCCTCCGCTCACTCATTGTGGACTACCTGACATCCCCTCGCCAGCCGCAGACGCGCTATCTTGATCGTGCCTCATGCGAAGTGATGCCGTTAGTTTCGCAATGCGCGTCGACTTGTGAACGGTTCGCCCCAATCGCCGCGCAGACCCAGGGGAGACCGCTTTGGTGAACCTGGCAGGTGTAGACGGTTGCCGACGCGGCTGGGTGGTTGCCCGTGCTGATGCGGCGCTCGGCGGGTTGACGGTCGAGCTGGTTGCCCGCCTGGGCGACCTGTTTAATGAAGCAGCGGCGGGCGGCGATATCGTAGCGATCGACATCCCAATCGGGCTGCCGGAGACGGGCAGGCGAGAGTGCGACGGAGCGGCGCGGATCATGCTCGGCTTTCCGCGCAGCAGCAGCGTCTTTTCGCCGCCCAGCCGGGCGAGCCTCGCAGCCACCGGCTACCGGGAAGCCTGCTTGCTGAACACGGCAGCCTGCGGTCGGATGCTGTCGCAGCAGAGCTACCACATCCTGCCGAAGATCCGCGAGGTCGATGCGCTGATCACGCCGGATAGTCAGCGCTACGTACGCGAAGTGCACCCCGAGCTGGTCTTCGCCCTGCTTGCAGGAGGCGGACATGGGCTGCTGCTATCGAAAAAAACGCCCGCCGGTGAAGCAGAGCGGCTTCTGCTGCTGGCCCCGTTCTTTCCAGAGCTCGCCACCAAACCGGGCACGGACCCGATCGCTGCGATTAGAGAACGGCTCGGGCGCCGCCGGGTCGCCCGCGACGATATCGTGGACGCCCTCGCCTGCCTGGTTGCCGCCCGGCGCATTCATGCCGACGAGGCACTGGTGTTACCTGCGCGTGAGCCGGAGCGCGACGCCCGCGGCCTGCACATGGAGATCGTTGCCTGACTGCAAACTGCAGCGATGACTACGTCTCCGCAGCCTACTTGCCGACGTTGAGCGAGCCGCGGCGGACGACGAGCTGGTCAAGCGGCCAGATCGTCGCAGTGACACTGATCGCAGCGGCGGCAGTGATATGGCCCCCGACCATAGCTGCCGGTTGATAGCCGTGGAGATGCAGAGGGTTGCCCGCAGTCGAGATCACCGGCTGAAGGGCCGGTGCAGCGGCATAGATACCGTCCATCGTCCAGGTGGCCGGTGTGTAGTCGCCGAAACGGAAGTAGGCGTCGCCGACATAGCCGCCGCTCAGATCGAGGCCGGTGAGCGGCAGGTTGTAGGAGACGGACGTTTTGACCTGTCCGAACCGGCCACGCAGCTGTACGCCGGCAAGCTCGATGCCCGCCGCCGCGAGCTGTTGGTTGAGCCAGGCATGCACATCGTCCACGTTGTCGAGCGTCCAGCTGAAAGAGCTGTCCGGATCGCCCACAGCCAGGGCGATGAAAGGAAAGAGCGCTCCGTTGCCCGGGTTGTTGTCGCGCAGGTCATAGATCTGCGCCTGCGAAGGGCTGTTCGGGTCGGCCCACCAGAAATGCAGGTCGCCCGCTGTGCCGTCGGGAATGAGCTCGCCCGTGCGCCCGGCCGTGTTGGTCGTGCCGACGCCGTCGACCGGCCAGCCGGGGGGAAACGCCATCATGTCGGCTTGCACACGCCCGATCGTGACGATGTGCAGCAGATCGCCCGCAAGCAGCCCCTGCACGGTGTTGTAGACCAGCAGCGTGGAACGCGGCGGGAGATCCTGATGGAGCGCGGGCGCCGTCGCAGCCGTCGGCACAAAGGGCGCCGCAGCGGCTGGCACGGGCGCGCCGCCCCGGCCGAGGCCACCAAGCAGCAGGACAAACGCTCCGAGAAGCAGCCGCCGGCGCCGGCTGGAGTTACCCGTGGAGTGCAGGAAGCTCATCGACGCGTTCTCCTCTAGGTTTGTGGTAAGGCTGAGGCCGCGTAGCTGCGCCAGGAACATCGATCACACCAAAGTCCTGACGGCGGAGGGGCGGACCGCTGGCCGATGAACGGTCGCGGTGCAGTGCAACGGTATCTGCTTTTCTGGCGGCTGTCATCGGGCAACCGGGAGCCGGCAATGGGTAGAACGGTATATCCTCAGGGAGTTCACATCAAACACAAAGGGACCGCCATGCCTCGCCTGCCAATCCGCCTCGCCGCCCTGATCGGGGCAACCCTCATGCTCGCCTTTCCTCTCAGTGCGTCTGCCGCCACACAGACGCTCGCAACTCCTGCCACGCACCTGACCGCTACGCTCGCACCGCCAGCATCTGCCGCTGTTGACGGATTGGGGCAGAGCGGTGGTACGCCGCTGCGCCGGGTGGACTGGTACAGCGTCGTGCTGGCGAGCCCAGGCATCACGCCGATCGCCGGCTGTCCGCCGGCGCCGATGCTGACACAGTGGGGGCCATGCATCACCGCAGCGTTCGATCCGGCTGCGATTCCGGGTGGGGCAACTGGTATCGACGGCTCTTTTCAGGTGTCCGGCTACGCCGCCACAGGTCAGGGCGACGTGATGTATGGGGACATCGATGGCGATGGGCTCGAAGAAGCGGTGATCCGGATCGAGTCGGGCGGCACTGCCGGCACGCTCGGCTTCATGGTCTTTCACCAGGCGCCGGGGATGCCGTACCTCGCAGTGGTGTATCCCGGTTATAAGATCGGTGTTCATGTCGAAAACAGCGGCCCAAACACCTGGATCACCGTGCTCACTCCGTTCTACTTCCCCGGCGAAGCGAACTGCTGCCCCACGGCGATTACTACGGATCGCTACGTGCTCGCGGGCAACACGCTCATGCAGGCGGTGCAAACGGGCTGGAGCATTACCGGCGCCGAGGAGCGTGCCGCCACGCCGGCGGAGATCACGGTCGTCGCTTTCTATCGGGCGCTTTCGCGCTCGGACTTCAGCGATGCCTACGCGCTGCTTAGTCCCGCCTACCGGGCAGGCAACCCGTATGGCGCCTGGAAAGCCGGTTACGCCACCACGACCGCGATCAGCGTGACCACGGCAGCGGTCCGCTTCGATCAGGTGCAGGTGACGGTCACTGCGACCGATCAGGCTGCCTCGGGCCGCATGACAACGCGCACCTTCAGCGGCAGCTGGACCCTTGTGCAGGACGACTCAGCCCCGCTCGGCCTGCTACTGGATAGCGCGTCAATTTCCTGAGCGGGGTTCTGAACGTGATGACCTGGCTCACGCCACTACATCGTGGCCGCAGGCCGGTTACCTCACCCCTTCCCCTCTCCACCGGCTGACGCCGGCAGAGAGGGCGATCTCTGGTTGCCTATACGAGCACTGAGGATGGACGGGAGATCGCATGCCGCAGGTGCTCCATCCAGCGTGACCAGAGGGGCGAAGCCTCGTCCATCCTCGACCTTCGTGCAACGCACCCACGGATCGCCCTCTCTATTGCCGCAAGGCAATGGA
>JBBRGK010000247.1:0-5346 GCA_038240805.1 Dehalococcoidia bacterium
TGGATATTCGGGCCGGCGCTGCGTATCATTCGCAAGCCGGGGGTCGTGCAACTGGGGGAGGAAGCGAAGCCGCCGCCGATGTGGGCGCATCACATGCTCATCCTGGAACGGCCGATGCCCCTGGACCGGCAGTACACGATCGCCGAGCGACTGGTGGACAAAGGCCGCTCCTCACGCACGCTGTTCGTCACCAGTGAGTTCGAGGTTCGCGACGCCGACGGCACGCGCTACGCGACCGGACGTCATCGCTCGAAGTGGTTTGCGCTCAGTCCCGCGAAGTGAGTCGGGCGGAGCGGGTTCCCGCAGCCGGACAGCCGGCAGGAGAGGCACGACATGGACAGTAACTACTGGAATCGCAGCAATCAGAAGGTCAGCCGGCGCGCGTTCGTACGCGGCATGACTCTCGGCACCGCCGGGCTCACGGGCGCTGCGCTGCTCGCCTGCAGCGGCAGCAAGGGAAACACCGCCAGCACGAGCACAGGCGGCACCAAAGCGGCTGGTGCACCTCCCACGGCGCCGCCCGTCGGCGCATCGATCGCCACGCCCGCCGCACAGGTAGCATCGATCCCACGTGGCGGGACGCTGAAGATCGGCCTGGCCGCGGAAGGGATCTACGATCCGCACTTCGGCTTCGGCGGCAACGATCACCAGTTCCTCTACCCCGTCTTCGACTCCCTGATCGCCTACGACAGGAAGGGGCTGCTCGACCCGAACCTCTCCATTGCCCAGCATTGGGAGTACGTCGAGCCGACGAAGGTCGTCCTCAAGCTGCGCCCCGGCGTCACGATCAACGGCACAGGCGAACCGGTCAACGCCGACCTCGTCAAGTGGAACCTCGACCGGGCGATGTCGCCGAAGGCGCTGCCGCGGAACGACCTTGCCGCGATTTCGAAGATAGATGTGACCGACGACATGACGGTCGCGCTGACGCTCTCCTCCGCCAGCTCTCCCCTGCTCACGAACCTGGGTGACCGTGGCGGCTTCATCGCCTCGCGCCAGGCGGTGGAGAAGTACGGTGACGACTTCAAGCGCAATCCCGTCGGCTCCGGCATGTTCAAGGTCGTCGACTGGCGCCAGGATGCTTACATCACGCTCGACGCGGTCAAGAACCACTGGCGCAAAGACGCGCAGGGGCGCCAGATGCCCTATTTGGACCACATCGAGTTCCACTTCATCCCGGAGGACGCCGTCCGCTCGGCCGCGCTTGAGAGCGGTGAGATCGACGTCACCTCGCCGAATTCGACCGATATCGTGCGGCTGCTCAAGTCGCCGGGCAAGCTGAAAACGGCGGTCTTTAACGGCGCCTCGCTCACTTCGTTCAGCGTGAACCACTCCTTCCCGCCGTTCGACAACGTCAACTTCCGCCGCGGCTTCGCGTCTGCGATGGATCGTCAGTCCTGGATCCAGAACTGGCAGACGGCCCGCGAGGACGAGTGCCGCGGCGTGCTGCACCCTGCGAACTGGGCCTACAGCAAAGAGGTCGAAGGCTGGCACTACGACCTCCAGAAGGCGCAGGACTACCTCAAAGCCTCGGGCATTCCCCAGGACCAGTGGGTGGTGAAGTACCAGCCTTCAAACGAGAAGATCCAGGACACCGAGCTGTACTGGGAGCAGAACCTGGCGAAGTCAGGCATCAAGTTCCAGTGGGCGAAGCCGGAGCGCAATGGGCCGCAGCTTCACGTGCAGACGACGCAGGGCGGCGACGGCACCTCGGCGTTCTACCTCACCGGCTGGTCGATGCGCGTGGACCCGGACGCGAACGTCGGCGCCTACTACGTTCAGGACGGCGCCTACAACGCCGGACGCGCCCCGACGCCGCTGACCGAGCCGCTGATCGTCAAGGCGCGGCAGACTCTCGACGTCGATGAGCGCAAGAAGATGTACATCGAGATCCAGAAGCTCGCGCTGGACCAGGTCTACTCGCACTTCCTGATGTGCTACACGATCGCCACGACCTTCGTGCAGCCGAAAGTCGGCAACCTCGAAGCCTACTACGGCGGCGAAGGCAAGCCGCGCTACGCTGAGCTCTCGATCGGCAGCTAAGCGCGGCGCGGACGCCCTTTTTGCCCCCGTTGCTGCTGTCCGCTGCTGCAACTGGTCAGGTTCAACCTGCCCAGGGGCCGTCCTTTCGCTAGCCTGGTTCATATGTCGGGAGAAGGAATGAGAGAGATGACGGCCGCTCGGATAAGAGCGGCCCCGGGCTCGGCCTTACGACTTCGTCAGGCCGCCGTCGATCGTGATCGTGTCGCCGGTGTGGTAGCGAGCGGCGTCGCTCATCAGGTAGACCGCGATCCCGCCGAAGTCCTGCGGCGTGCCCCAGCGGCGAAAGGTGATCCGCTTGAGCACATTTGAGGCGAACCGCTCATCCTGGAAGCGCTGCTCCGTCATCGGCGTCTCAATCCAGCCGGGAATGATCGAGTTGGCCGTGATCCCGTAGCGGCCGTACTCCAGCGCCAACCCGAGCATCATCGAGCGCAGCCCGCCTTTCGTCGCGGCGTAGGCCTCGCTGCGTGGCGCCCCCATTACCGCCGTGCCGCTGGCGGTGCCGACCAGGGTGCCGCCGCCTTCGCGGCCGATCATGTGGCGCAGCACAGCCCGGAACGTGTAGAAGACGCCGTCGAGGTTGACGCGGATCACCCGCTGCCAGTCCTCCGTCGGCGTCTCGTGGAAGGGCAGCCCGCGGCTGCCGACGCCGGCGTTGGCGAAGCAGCCGTCGATCCGGCCGAAGCGCTCCAGGGTAGCAGCCACCGCCGTTTCGACCTGCGCTTCGTCGCCGACATCGCAGCGCAGCGCATGCACTGCTTCGCCGAACTGCCGCAGGTGCCCGACGGCGGCGCTGTTCTTCTGCTCATTCGTTCCCCAGACGCAGACGGCCGCGCCGGCCTGCACGAGCGCCTCCGCCATGCCGAGGCCGATGCCGCTGTTGCCGCCGGTGATCAGGGCCACTTTGCCGCTGAGGTCGAAGGGGGTGTACGCCATGACGGGTACTTCTCTCGTCGTATAGTGTCGTATCGTATTGATGCTGCGAGGCACCCGGGCGCCGTGCCGGCTTACGCGAGCGACTCTATCAGCTCACCGGCTTTCCAGTCGAGGATCGCTGCGGCGCTGCGCTCCGTCATTGCCCGAGCCAGGGCAACGCCTCGCTCGTTTGCGAGGTCGCCCAGGCCGCCGCCCATCACCGGGTAGACGAAGCAGCCGAGCACCGTCCAGCGGTAGTGCAGCAGGCAGTCATCGAAGCTGTAGTCGCGGACGCCGTTCTCGACGAGCGTGGTGTGATACTGCCGCAGCAGGTCCATCTCCACGGCGCGGCGTATCTCCACGTCGACACTTTGCGAGAGAAAGTAGCCGACGTCGTAGGTGCCGATGCCGCGCATCGCGATCTGCCAGTCGATCACCCGCAGGGGCGCCTGGTCTGGTTGCGCCGCAAAGAAAATGTTGTCCAGCCGGTAATCGCCGTGCAGCACCGTACGCGGTCCGGTAGAAAACATGTCCAGCATCGCGTTGAAATGTGGCTGCAGCTGCTCACCGATGCGCAGCACTTCAGGCGGACAGCTATCGCCAAGCCGTTCGAGAAAGGATGGCCAGGCCATCGGGTAGAGCGCCATGCCGACCTTGTTCACCGGGTCGCCGGTCATCGGCATCCACGGCAGGCTGTCCAGCCGTGGGTGATTCCACCAGGCGGCATGTGACTTCGCCAGCTCGACGATCGCAAGCGTGGCATCCTCGGCCGAGCAGCCGGCCAGCTGGTCGCCAATGCGGGCGGCGCCAAGATCTTCGAGCAGCAGGATGAAGTCACCACTGGCAGCATCGATGTCGCTGAAGTAGCAGCGCGGCGCCCCGAGCGAGATCTCTGTGGCAAGCTCGCGGTAGAACTGCACCTCGCGCTCGTAAAAGCGGAAGGCCATCGCAAGGCCACGCGCCTGCAAATCGGGCGAGGGCAGCTTGGCGATCACGGATGCCGGCGCCCCCGGAACCTGCCTGTCGTAGTCCAGGGTTAGACGGGTGAGCAGGCAGAGAACTCCAACCCCCGCGCCAACCGTCACCGTGCGGACACCGGTCACGGCCGCGTCTCCGATCACGCCGCTCCCCTGCAGAGCGGCCGTCAGCCATGCCGGCGTCAGCGCCTCGACCGTCTGCGGAATCGTTGTCGCTGTCATTCTCTTCCTCCCCCGTCCTGTCGATTGGCGCCTACTCTACCACGCGGGAAGGGAAGGGGATAGCGGATCGCGGCTGCAGTTTTATCGCGTAAGCGTTCGCATCTCCCGGCCTTCCACTTAATTTGACAATACGCCATGTCACATTTATACTGGAGACATGGAAGCAGAACAGTTCAACCTTCACCAGCTTGCCAGGCAGACCGGCCTCGATGAGCGGGTTATCCGCAGCTACATCCAGCAGGAGCTTCTGCGCGGTTCTGAGACCAGGGGCCGCGGCGCTTTTTATTCTCGTTACCACCACGACCGGCTGCTGGCTATCCGCGTGCTCAAGGAACGCCAGGGACTCTCGCTGGCTGAAGTCCGCCGCCGCCTCTCCACGCTCAGCGATGAGGATATCCGGCAGCTGGCAGCGAGCCAGGCGGCAGCAAAACCAGGCGAGCAAGCGGCGCCACTGGTTGCAAGCTCACCGTCGGCTCTCGCCTACATTCGTGCGCTACGCCAGACGGCCGGCGTGCCTCTCCAGCCTGCGCCAGCAGCGGACATGACAGGCCAGTCGATGTTGCTCTCGAGCCCGGCGCCACAGCTGGGGCCCGTATTGAACTCTCCGCTGCAGCAAAGCCCGCCTTCCGATGCTGACTCCGAAGGGGCAGGAAGTCCCGGCGGGCCACTCGACCGGCTCCTGATCGAACTGCGGCAGGCGCTGGGCAGCCGGCAGGTCCAGCGCCGGGTCGCCGGAGAGTCGTGGTTCCGTCTGCAGGTCACGCCCGATGTCGAACTCGGGATTCGCGGTGTGTACGACGCCGAAGCGCTGGCGCGGTTCGAGCGGCTCGCCGACTATCTACGCCAAATTTTGTTAGGAGGACTCGATCATGATTCTGAGGAATAAACCCGGCTTGAGCGCGACGTACGACCGTGGTCTGGTGTGGCAGCACGGCGGCTCCGTGCGCTACCTCGCGCTTGAGGTAACCGCACCGCCTGCGGAGGAATCCAGCAGCGCTGCCGTCACGCCCATTAATCTCGCGTTGGTGCTGGATGTCTCCGGCTCCATGAGCGGACAGAAGCTCGCTGATGCCGCCGGGGCAGCGATCGGCGCCGTCAAGCGGCTCGGCGCCGGCGACGTGCTCTCGATCGTCTCGTTCGCAAGCGACGTTCAGGTGCACATGCGGGGACAAGCAGTGAATGAGCACAC
>JBBRGK010000248.1:0-5344 GCA_038240805.1 Dehalococcoidia bacterium
GCTGTTACCGGTGGCAGCCGGGTAAGTCCGATTGCATATTCCGACGTTTGCCCAAATGCTATGGTTGACCGCTGCCGCGTGCACTTGTTCTCGGTGGTAGTGGTCTGATCGGACGCACTACGGCGCGCCGGTTGCTGGCCACCGGTTGGGACGTTGATTTCACCCTCCGCCACGACGCCGATCTTCGAAGGCGCAGTCCGGGAGTCACAGCCGACGATGGCTCCGAGTAGCAACGTGGACTACAACAGCCGCGAAGGCTACGGCGACTATGCTGCTACCGTCGCCAGCGAGCTGGACTGGCTCGTATCGCTCGCCGGCGGCGAAAACGGCGGCACAGATCGGTTCCCGGCCAGCTTCAACCACGACTACTTCGCACCGATGCTGAACTACGCCGCCGAGGATAGTTATCTCGCCAACGCCAGGTACCATCCCGTACTTCGACAATAAGATGAAGAAGGCGACGATCCTCGATCTGCGGCTATCGCCGTGGATGCTGTCGTTGGAGGCGGGATGCCGGGTTTCTTCGCCATCGTGCTCGCCTGGGCCATCGCCCTGGGCATCAACCTCGTACCCGCGTTTATGCCGCCGACATGGTCGGTGCTTGCGGTCTTTCGTCTCGCCTTTAAGCTTCCCCTGCTGCCGCTCACGATCGGCGGTGCAGCAATGTCCGCTCTCGGGCGGGCAGGGCTGACCCTGCTGAGCCGCCACGCGGGCAAGCGACTTCCTCCGACGCAACGGCGCCGCATGGAGGAGCTGGGTGGCTTCATCAACCGCCACCCGCGCTGGCGGGAGCCGCTGGTGTTCCTGCTCTGTTTGCTGCCATTCCCGAGCAACCTGCTTTTCATCGCGGCCGGGGTCGGCCGCCTGCCGTTGCTCCCCGTAACGCTGGCCTTCTTCGTCGCCCGCGTCATCGCAGACACGTTTTATGTCTGGACTGCCGGCGTTGTCTCCCGCGATATCGGCGGCGCCTTCGTGCATCAGCTCACAAGCTGGAAGGCCATTACCGTGCAGGTGGGTGGTGTCCTGCTGCTGCTCCTCCTCTTCCGCCTGCCCTGGGAGCGCTGGCTCGGCCGGAACCACGGGGCGGCACCACCCGAAAGACCGACCACCAGCGGGCACACGGGGAGATCATAGCTACGTGGAGAGACGTACGACGGCGCAGAACAGCGGTACTGCTATTCCTGGTCTGGCTTGCGCTCGACTTCAATCGTACTTTCGGTCAACAACGCCGCGAGTGCGCCAACAGCGGCAAGCATCGGCGCCACCACGACGCCCACGACGCCGACTGTCAGCGGCAGCTCCAGAACGGTATGACCTTCATGCTTGATCAGGATGCGCCGCACGTTTCCTTCGTGAATGAGCTCTTTGACCCGGTCAACGAGGTGTTCGCCCCGAACGGTAAAGCTCTCGTGCGTCTGTGCTGGCTGCTGCGGCTGCTGGTTCGTCATGGGATACTCCTCACTTTGCTCTTTGCGTGGTACGGTCTGCAGGCTCGAAGCGTCATTGGACCACCGTTCTACCAGGGGTATTGGCGCGTCTTCGTGCCTGATTGAGACTGAGCCTGGCGGCGTCACATGACCCGGCCTGCTGGCTGCAACTGGCGCTGCTTCTCCCATTCGGTTCGGCCCGATTGCAACCAACCGGTGACTCGCGCCACCCGCTCGCCGAGGTTACGCGCCTCCTCCAGTTCCTGTCGCGACGGTTCACGGACACCGTCTGGACCGACAATCGCGGTCGCCCCATATGGTGAAGCAGCATTCTCAAGAATGGGGTCGCCCTGCCCGGGCGTCACGAGCACCATACCCAGGTGCATCATCATCGTCAGAATTGAGTGCAGCGCCTCTTCATTGCCGCCATGGGGTGTCGCCGAGGCTGTGAACGCGGCGCCGACCTTGTCCCGAAATTGATGGCCAAGCCAGGGTCGTGAGCGGTCTGTGATCGGTGGGTGCGACGCGGTCGCGCAGTCCTCGAACAGCCGCTTGACCGGCGAGGCCATGCTGCCGAAGTACGCCGGTGCACCAACAATGAGTGCGTCCGCCGCGGTCAGCCGGTTGATAATCGTCGCACGCCGCAGCGCCATCGCCCGCTCGTCTTCGCCCGGCCGCAGCCACTCAACAGCATCATCGTCAATCGCCAGCAGGGATGCTTCGGCAGCAGGCACGCGGAGCGCACCCTCCATGATCTGCTGAGCGAGCTGCTCCAGCACGCCGGACCGGCTGTAATAGACGACGAGCACCTCGGTGGTTCGCTCTGCGTCTCGCATAGTCTGCTCTTTTCTCCCGTGCATGCAGCAGGACGGGGTTCTCTCACTACGGTAGACCCCGGTAACGTCGCCGTCTGTCGGGTAGCGGCAGAGTGTCGCTGTCTGACATTGCCCGGCAGACCGGACAACAGACGCACGTGGATAGTGATAGAAGGCGAAAGCCTATGAATAAAACTGGACCTGATCAAGGAGATTTCTGATGACCACTCAACAGCGACTACTCGTTCCACTAGATGAATCGGAACAGGCCGAAGCGGTGCTTCCATACGCTGAGGGTCTTGCGCGAGCGCTGGGCGCCACGCTGCATCTGCTCGCTGTCGTCGAGCCGGAACCTCCCCGCATCTTCGGCCTCGACACGGAGATTCGTACGCAACTGGAGCTGGAGCTGTGCCAGGGGATGACCGGTTATCTCGCGGCTATCGCAGAGGAGAGCCGCGCACAGGGCATTGCTGCCGATACGGAGACAGTTGTTGGTCACCCCGCTGAGGAGATTCTCGCTGCGGCAGACCGAACCGCAGCCAGCATGATCATCATGGCCACGCATGGTCGCGGTGGGCTCCAACGTCTGTTCCTCGGCAGCGTCGCCGACAAGGTGATGCGAACGAGCAGCCACCCCACGCTGCTGGTCTCGCCGGACGAGCATAACCTCGGCAAGCGGAACCTCCAGCCCGTCGCGCTGCGCCGCATCGCCGTGCCACTCGACGGCTCGCCGCTCGCAGAGGCGGCCCTGGACCTTGCCGGTTCGCTCGCAGCTGCAGCCGGCGCCCGGCTCCTGCTCGTACGGGTCCAGTCCTTGCCACTGACAAACACGATGGCCTATCCGTATATGCCGGACCTTGGCGCGGTCGAAGCTGACCTTGAGCGGGAAGCACAGCAGTACCTGGAGAGCCTCCGATCACGGCTGCCCGCCGGGGTCACGTCCGAGATCGCCGTGCCGCGCGGCGTGCCGGTCACGGCATTGGCCGGGTACTTCCAGGAGAACGCGGTCGACCTCGTCGTGATGACCACCCATGGACTTGGTGGCTTCCACCGTCTACTGGTAGGCAGCACCGCCGATCGTCTCGTTCGACTGGGATTCCCGGTGCTACTTGTCCATGCAACTGAGAAGGTAGCGGACGACCTTTCACGTTCCCGCCAGCCCGTTGGTGCTTGAGTTACCTATTCAGCCAGGGGAGGTTAGAGCCATGATCGGTGAACTCACCCACGAAGCAATCGGTGCCCTTCTGTCGCGTCTGCACATCGGTCACCTCGGCGTTTTCGGCGATGGACGCGTGTTCGTGTTCCCGGTCTCGTACGGCTACGAGGGTGACTACATCTATATCGAGTCGCATGAGGGGCTCAAGATCCGTCTCATGCGGAAGCACCCGGAAGTCTGCTTTCAGATCGAGGAAATCGATGGGCCGGGTCGGTGGCGCTCCGCGATGGTCCACGGCCTATTTGAGGAGTTACCCGACGAGGCAGACCGTGATCGCGTGTTCGCGATCATCGCTGCGCAGGGTGAAGCGCGGGCACCCGACAGCATCGCTCCCTACATAGACGGTCCCGGTGATATCGTGGCGTACCGTATCCGCGTTAGCGAGATGAGCGGATGCTTCGAGCAGGATGAGCCAATTCTCCTCGACCGTGTGGCACATCCTGCAGCGTGATCGGGAACCCCCTGGTTTGTGGGCGAAGACACCGGGCGGCAGACTACCACTGCTGCCCGCCCAGGGCCGGGTATACTGGCGATGAGCCGGCGCATGCACGCGGGGCTTCTCGCGGGCCTTCTCGCGGGCCTTCTCACGCAAGGAACCTATGGTTTCGTCAATGGACCACGCGATGCTGGCGATGGTGCGGCTGCTCGGTCGGTCGCTCAATCGCGACGCCGTCGCGCAGGCGATTGCCGAGGCGGCGGCGCAGCTGCCCACCGCTGATGCCGCTGCCTTGCACCGGCTCGATGCGGAGACCAATACCATGGTCGTGGAAGCCGGCTGGGGCCTGGCGCCCGACCAGCAGCCGCTACCAGTTAACCAGGCGCTGGCTGGCCGGGCGCTTACGCAGGGCATACTCGTCAACGCTGACAACCTGGCGTTTGAACAGAGCCTGCGTACGCCTGTCCCCGCTGCGGGAGGGCGCTTTGCTGCCGCGATTGCAGCACCGGTCCCGGTCGAGGATGGCGTCATTTGTGCCATTACTATTTACCGCCTCTCGCCGGGTCCCTTCCCTGCCGGTACGGCGGAATTCATGACGATGCTTGCCGGCGCCGCCCACGCTGCCCTGCACAACGCCCGGACCTTTGAACGCGAGGGGCGTTTCCGCAAGGAGCAGGAGGCGATCAACCAGGCCGCTCTTGCCATGTCGTCCGAACTCTCGCTCGACCGGCTGCTCCAGCTCATCGTCTCGCTCGCCCGGGAGTTGGCCGGCGCCCGGTATGCGGCACTCGGCGTAGCTGGACCCGACGGACACCTGCAGCAGTTCATTACGACCGGCATGACTGTGGAGGAACAGCAGCGGATCGGCCATCTGCCTGAAGGTCATGGGCTGCTTGGCGTGCTGCTGAAGGACCAGCAGATCATCCGCCTGCGCCGGATGGCAGATGATGCACGGGCGCAGGGGTTTCCACCGCACCATCCGCCGATGACCAGCTTCCTCGGCGTACCTATCCTGTTCCGGGGCCGCAACGTTGGCAACCTCTACCTGACCGACAAACTGGATGCACCGGAATTCAGCGCGGACGATGAGCGGAGTGTGGTGATGCTGGCCGCACACGCGAGCATCGCGATCGCCAACGCGACTAGCTACAGCGAGACCAACGAACAACTGCAGCAGCAGCTGGCGGAGCTTGCTGAGAAGAACCGGGAGTTGCAGCGCCTGTCGAGTGGAATTCTGGCTGCGCAGGAGGATGAGCGCCGCCGGATCGCTCGTGAGCTGCACGACGATACGATGCAAGCCCTGGCGGCCCTGGTTGTGCAGGCCCGGCTGGCGGGCCGGCGCGAGGATGTGCCTGGTCTGCGTGCGGGGCTCGAACAGGTGCGGGAGGGGATCGGCCAGACGCTCGTAGAACTGCGACGGCTCGCCTATGATCTGCGCCCGACGGCACTG
>JBBRGK010000249.1:0-5325 GCA_038240805.1 Dehalococcoidia bacterium
ACGGTGGGATCATCATCCACGGCGCCAAGCTTCTCTACGCATACGCCGAAGCGACCGTGCCCAAGGTGAGCGTTATCCTCCGTAAGGCGTACGGGGGCGCCTACCTGGTCATGAGCAGTAAGCACCTCCGCGGCGACATCAACTACGCCTGGCCGATCGCGGAAACCGCGGTCATGGGCTCCGAAGGCGCCGTTGACATCATTCAGCGCGAACAGATCCGCGACGCTGCCGATCCGGCGGCGGAACGCAAGCGCTTGATTGATGAGTACAACAAGAAGTTCCAGAACCCCTACATCGCTGCAAGTCGCGGCTTTGTGGACGGCGTGATCGATCCGAGAGATACGCGGGTGAAGGTCATTCGCGCTTTCGAAATGTTGCAGAACAAGACCGACACCAATCCGCCGAAGAAGCACGGGAACATTCCCCTGTAAACGGCATCCTCAGGAATAAATACACTGGCCGGTTCGCGGACGATGCGGGTGGAGAATGAATGCATGGGCATCATGATCACGGACACCATTCTGCGCGACTCTCACCAGTCGCTGCTCGCGACGCGGATGCGCACCGAGGATATGCTGCCGATCGCCGAGGCGCTCGACAATATCGGCTACCATTCGCTCGAAGTCTGGGGAGGCGCGACGTTTGACACCTGTTTGCGCTTCCTCAAAGAGGACCCATGGGAGCGGCTGCGGGCACTGAAGCGGGTGATCAAAAAGACGCCGCTGCAGATGCTGCTGCGAGGCCAGAACGCGGTCGGATACCGTCACTACGCAGATGACGTGGTCGAGCGCTTCTGCTACAAAGCCGTCGAGAACGGGATGAACATCTTTCGCATCTTCGACGCGGTCAACGACGTTCGCAACCTCGAAACAGCCATGCGCACGGTTAAAGCCGCCGGAGGGCATGCGCAGGGCACTATCTGCTATACGATCAGCCCAGTTTTCAGCGCCGACACCGCCGTTGAGATGGCGCATCAACTGATCGATCTGGGCGCCGATTCCATCTGCCTCAAAGACATGGCAGGTTTGCTCAGCCCATACGCCGCGTTCGAGATTGTCGGACGCTTGCGCGAGGCCGTCACCGTACCGCTTTCTCTGCACAGCCACTGCACCAGCGGCTTCGCCGACATGGCATACATGAAGGCAATAGAAGCTGGCATCGATATGGTTGACACGGCAATCAGCGCCCTCTCGCACGGCACCTCACAGCCCCCGACCGAGACGCTCGTCGCGACGCTCGCGGGAACGAAGTACGACACCGGGCTGGACCTGAAGGAATTGACGAAGATCGCCGAGTACTTTAGCACCGTCCGCAAGAAATACGCTGCCTTTGAAAGCCAGTCGTTCGGAGTCGACACGGACGTTCTGATCCACCAGATGCCGGGCGGCATGATCTCGAACATGGTCAACCAGCTACGTGAGCAAAATGCGCTTGATCGCCTTGCGGAAGTGCTGGAAGAGATGCCCCGCGTTCGCAAGGACATGGGCTATCCGCCGCTCGTCACACCGACCAGCCAGATAGTTGGTACCCAGTCGGTCATGAACGTGCTCGCAGGCGAACGCTACAAGCGTGTCACCCGAGAGGTGCGGCAGTATTTCCAGGGCTTCTACGGCCACCCGCCCGCGCCGGTGAACGCCGAAGTTCAGCAAATGGTCATCGATCACGACCAGCCGATCATCACCGACCGGCCAGCGGACCACATCGAGCCTGAACTGGCGAAAGCGAAGGCCGAAATTGGCGACCTGGCGAAGTCAGAAGAGGACGTGATTTCGTACGCCCTCTTCCCTCAGGTTGCCCGCGATTTCTTCACCTGGCGTGAGGCCGGTTCAAAGCCGGAGCCTGAGCTCGTTGCAGCAGTTGCGTCGGTGCTGGCGGCGGAGCAGCAGCGTAATCAACCGCAGGCGGCCCCACCAGCGCACGATGGATCAGCCTGGAAGCTTGCCGGACGGCAACGGCTTGTGCGAGTTCGGTAGGGGTTTTAGCTCAAGGAGTTTGACACGAACGTGAAAAGCCCAGCATGAAGGTAACGATCGATGGTCAGCCGTACGACGTGACGCTAAACGGTGATGAGGTCACCGTTGGCGATCGCACCTTCCGGGTGCGCAGCGAGGGCCGCGGTCCTCTAAAGACCGTCTATGTCGATGAGCAACCATTTCGGGTGGAGCTTCCCGTCGAGGCTACGGCAGGCGACCTGCGCGTCCTGGTCGACGCGCAGTATCGGGATGTCCGTATCGAGAGTGGCGCCAGGATAGCAGCGCCGCGCGCGGCAGCGCGCCAAGCTTCTTCGGCGAAGCCCTCTCCTGCGGCTGTGCCGGGTGGCATTCCCGCCGCAATGGCCGGCAGGGTCTTGAAGCTCGCGGTTGAGACCGGTCAGGCAGTAAAAAGCGGTGATTTGCTGCTCATCTTCGAAGCGATGAAGATGGAAAATGAAATCAAGGCGCCGCACGATGGCGTCATTCAGGAAATTAGCGTCAAGGTCGGCGACCGGGTCAGCGGCGGTGACTTGCTGCTCATAATCATTTAATGACCGGCCACCAAATCCCAGAGCCAGAACAAAACTAATGCGGCGGCGGCTCGGACGACCGGGCCGTCCACGGCGCGCGGGGAGCGAAGCATGCGTAAGAAAGTGACAATCGTCGGCGGCGGCAACACCGGGGCGACTATGGCCCTCCTGCTTGCGCAGAAAGGCTACGCGGACATCGTGATCCAGGACATCGTCGAGGACATGCCGCAGGGCAAAGCGCTCGACATGCTCGAAGCAGGCCCGATCCTGGGCTACGACAGCCAGATCACCGGCACGAACGGATGGGCCGAGACCGCGAACTCGGACGTGATTATCATCACCTCGGGAGTGCCTCGCAAGCCGGGCATGACTCGCGATGATCTGCTCAAGGTGAACATGGGCATCGTCAGGAGCGTGGCAGAGAACGCCGCTAAAGCGTCTCCGAACGCGATCTTTGTTGTGTTTGCCAATCCGATGGACGCGATGTGTCACATCGTCAAGGAGGTGAGCGGTTTCCCGAAGCAGCGCATCATCGGCCAGGGGGGCGTGCTCGACACCGGCCGTTTCCGCACGTTCATCTCACAGGAGCTCGGTGTGTCGGTCCGCGAAGTCGAAGCGTACGTCCTCGGCGGTCACGGAGACACGATGGTGCCACTGACCCGCTACACGACGGTCGCCGGCAACCCCGTTGAGAACCTGATTCCCGCAGCACGACTTGCAGAGATAGTCCAGCGCGCAAGGGACGGTGGGGCTGAGATAGTGAAGCTGCTCAAGACAGGTAGCGCTTTCTACGCGCCGGCAGCCGCCACGGTCGAGATGGTGGATGCAATTCTGCTCGATCGCAAGCGTGTGCTGCCCTGCGCCGCATATCTTGAGGGCGAGTACGGTATCAATGGCCTCTTCGTAGGCGTTCCCGTGAAGCTGGGCGAGAAGGGGATCGAAGAGATCATCGAGATTCCGCTGAAGGACGATGAGAAGGCCGCGCTTGCAAGCTCCGCCAACGCCGTACGCGAGCTCGTTGAGGCCATGGCACGTATCAAGCAGGAGAGCGGCGGCTAAATAGCTCAGTCTGGATTGTCCACCAGTTCTCTGAGTATCCTCGCGAACTCACGGGCTGCATTCGAAAAATAGCGGTCGCGTCGGTGGGCGATAACAAGCGAGCGAACCAGGTGAGGCGTCCGGATGCGGACTGCAACAGGTCCCTCCCCCCGTACGATGTCACGCAGGACCATTGCAGGCAGGATAGTGATGCCTAATCCGGCCGCGACAAACCGCGGCACGCTGTCCATCTCTCCGCCATCAAGGCCGACCCGAGGCGTAAACCCCGCTCTTCGACAGGCAACTATGGTCTGGTCGCGCAGATCGTACGCGCCCTCACGAAGCATCACGAACGGTTCGTCACGGAGCTCTGTAAGGTCCACACTCTCGCGCTTTGCCAGTGGGTGATCGCGCGGAACAGCGAGCAGCAGCTCCTCCTTCATCAGTGGCATAGTAGTTAACGCCGGATTGCGAACCGGCTGAATAACGACGGCAAGATCAAGCTCGCCATCCTGCAGCAGAGTGACGAGGGTTCGTGAACCGCCTTCGCGGAACGTCAGCGCGATTCCAGGTTGCTGCCGGCTGAATGCGGAGATTGCGGCAGGGATCAGATGTGTGCCGACGCTCGGGGGGGCGCCGACCGACAGCGTTCCGCGACGCATGCCAGAGAGTTCGTGCACCTCGGCGCGCGCCTCGTCAAGCAGTTGCAGCATCGCCCTGGCGCGCGGCAGGAAGAGGGCGCCGGCCTCGGTGAGCGCCACCCGCCGCTTCATCCGGTGAAATAGTGGCACACCGAGCTCCGCCTCGAGCTTGCGGATTTGCTGACTCACGGAGGGCTGGGCGACGTTCAGTTCCTCAGCGGCTCGGGTAAAGTGCAGATGGCGCCCTACCGACTCGGCGTAGCGGAGTTGATGCAGTTCCATAGGCAACGCCTATTATAGCAAGGTTGATCATATCTTAGACTGAGGGTTTGCTTCGACGTAGGCTGCTGAGTAGTGGCCCGCGACAGGTTCAGGCCAGGTGGCCGCTGCCGCGCGTGGTTAGCAAAAAGCGGGGAGGGCGCCCGATGAACGATTTACTGCCGGTCAGGCGCCGGCCGCTCACCGGTTTGCTGTTCTTGTGGGACTCAACGATCGGCAAGAAGTTCGTGATGGCGATCACGGGCATCATCCTGTTTGGCTACGTCGTCCTCCATCTGTGGGGCAACCTGAAGATTTTCGCCAGCGCGAAGACGATCAACGACTGGGGAGCGTTCCTGCGGGTCTTTGGCAACCCCGTTTTCAGCAGCTCGCAGGTGCTCTGGCTGATTCGCGCGTTCCTTGCTATCTGCCTCGTCCTGCATATCGTCGCTGCGTATCAGCTCACCCGTCGGGATTGGTCCAGCAGACCGATCGGCTACGCCATACTCAAGAGCCAGGAATCGACCTACGCATCACGAACGATGCGCTGGGGTGGCATTTTCATCCTCCTGTTCATCATCTATCACGTGCTGGATTTGACGACCGGGACACTGCACCCGAGCAACTACACGGCGTTCCACGAAGACAGTATTTATAGCAACGTTACTGGTGACTTCCAGAACTGGTACATAGCGCTGATCTACGTGCTGGCAGTGAGTGTGCTCGGCCTGCATCTGTACCACGGTGTCTGGAGCTTCTTCCAGACGCTTGGCCTGAACAACTCCCGCAGCAACCGGATGTGGCGGAACGTGGCTACTGCCGTGGCCGTCGTGCTCACGATTGGTAACATCGCCATTCCCATCGCCGTGTTGACCGGAATCATTC
>JBBRGK010000250.1:0-5313 GCA_038240805.1 Dehalococcoidia bacterium
GTCCAGCGGCCGGGGCCGGAGACGTAGTGCTTGATCGGGCCGTTGCGGAGCTGGGATAGCTCCTCGTCCGGGGTGCGATCTCGCCCAAGCTCATCGCCGGCGCAGAACGCGCGCCCCGCTCCTGCCAGCACGATCGCGCGAATGGCGGTGTCTTCAGCACAGCGGGCGAAAGCGGCATACAGCTGCAGGCCAAGCTGGTGATCGATCGCGTTCAGCTTCTCCGGCCGGTTGAGGGTGATGCGTGCGATGGCGCCGCTCTGTTCGAAGCGCAGCACTTGATCCTGCATCAACGGCGGCCCGTGAGCGCACTGGCCTGGTAGGCGGCTTCGACCTGATTAATGAAGCCGGTGATGAAGTCGTTGGTGAGCAGATCGGCCGGCCCCAGCAGATCAACGTTCAGCAGGGTCGGGCCGTGCACCCAGTAGACATCAACGAAGTCCATGCCAGCCGACGCGCCCGTTGTGAGCGTCTGTCGATACGCGACAGTCGTATCACCAACTGCAAGGGGCGGAGCGATCTCGTCATCGGCCATCGGATGCTGGATCGCTATGCCCGCCAGGGCGCCATCGGAGCCGGCGGTGAGGAAGGCGAACAGCCTCAGGCGCGGTCCCGCCGTGCCCGCTGGCGTGTAGAACACCTGATCAATACCCATCAATAGCTGCATCCGGGTGTCATACTGCGCCAGCGTGGTCTGGGGGTTACGACTGGTGAAGACAAAACCAGCCGGGTGCAGAAAGCCCGAAGCGGTGTTCCGGAAATCGGGGGCGCCATTTATGCCTGGGACACCGTCCAACGCCAGCGTACGCAGGGCGGCACCGGCGTTGAAGCGCGCCGCTTCGGTGGCGGGCGGGGCAACGGTGCCGCTTTCAGGCACGGCAACCCCGGCGGCGGCGATCTTCCGCTCCACGGCCTGCGCCAGCGCGGCCGCATCGGGGAGCTTCTCCTGCCCGTACGGCCAGGCCGTCGAGACGCTGAACGACAGGCTGCCGTGCTGCCAGCGAGTGAGATAGCCGCCGATTGAGTCGCCAGAAGCTGGCGTGGCGGCGTAGTGCCAGCTACGCGATACATCGCCCAATGAAAGCTGATCGGGGAGCAGATCGTAGCGGGCAGTGGTGGCGGCGCTGAGGTCGGGAAGCGTCCGTGCCCGCGCTCGTGCAGCGTCGGTCATGACGTAGGCGAAGAAAATCGCCTCCGGTACGCCGGGACTGCCGGCTGGCGCGAGCCCTTGTGAAGTCCAGACAACCTGTCCGTCCCTGACAAGGCCATCCAGGTTGTTGCGCTGCACATTTACGGGCTTGTCGAGAAGCAGCGCATCGATCGACGGCGTATCCACACGCGCCGGTGCGGGGCTGTAGCCAGGGGGAAGGTCGGCGGCGGTAAGCACGAAGCTCTTGAGCGTAATCACGGCCTCTTCGGCCGAGGGCACCGTCGTGATCGCATCGCCCCGTACAACCGTGGCGTGGCCCGGTAGCAGGGCAGCAGCCAGGAGCAAAGCAAACGCGAGCAGGCGAAGACGCAGGGCAGATCGACCGGTCATGACTTCCCCTCACAGCCTGGCAGCCACATCCGCGCCGCCGCCGTGCGTCAGCATAGCGCCCTGCGCAGCGACGACGAATAATCATTCGGGCGGGATGTTCGCCTACCGGTGACCAGGCACTTGAGCGGTCGGGGGCCCCGCCGCGGTTCCGACCTTCGCAATAAACGCGGCGGCGCTTGCCAGCGCCTGCTGACGCTCTCCGATGACGATCGGCGCGGCGATGATCTCGGATGCGCCCGCTTCAAGGTATTCCCGCAGCCGCTCGGCCACCTGCTGTTCAGTGCCGTGTGGCACCACGGCGTCGATCATCGCGTCGCTCCAGGCGCCGTCCGCAGCTTCAGGGAAACCCGCGTCGATCAGCATCTGCGAGTAGTAGGGCAGGCGCGGGTAGACAGCAAGCTGTCTGCGCACCGCCTCGCGCACGGCAGCCGCGTCGGTGGAGAGGCAGAAGGGAACATGCGCCACCAGCGGCGGCGGCGGGCGGCCGGCGGCCACAGCACCCTCACGCAGAGCGGGCAGCGCGGTGTCACGGATATGCGACAGGGGGCAGACCCAGGTGATGGCGCCGTCCGCAAGCTCGCCGCAGAGCCGGAATGCCCGGCTGCGCAGGGCCGAGGCCATGACTGGCACAGGCGGGTTGATCGGCGCCGGCAGGCGCCCATGGGCGTGGTAGTAGCGGCCGTCCACGTCCACCGCGCCCTCGCCGAGCATCATTTGCAGGATGCGCAGGTACTCGCGCAGGTGGCCGAGCGGCGCCGTGAACTCGAGCCCGAAGGTGCCCTCGACGGAGGGCTTGTGACTGGGGCCGACGCCGAGCCGGAAGCGGCCGGGCGCCAGCACCGCGATCACACTGACCTGCTGCACCATCGCCAACGGGTGACGCGGCAGGATCGGCACGATGCAGCTGCCAAGCAGAATCCGTTCGGTCTGGACAGCGGCAGCGGCGAACAGAGTTAGCGCATCGGGGCCAACGCCGCCGGTGGTGAGCCACGCGGCCGGCACACCCGCCGCCTCGTAGCGCCTGATCGCTACCAGCACGCTCACGGGGTCCGGTTCTTGAACGTGGATTCCGATCGTTCCGTTTGGCATCACGATTCCCCCTGACACTCCGGCGGCGCATCCCGGCCGCCAACTCTCACGCTACGGAATCCGGGAGCTGGATGCCAGTGCCCAGCAGGTGCACCCGGCAACGTGCGCCGGAACGAGCCGTCCGACTTTCTGCATTTAGAGAAGATGAGGATTCGCTGACGTAAATCCTCCTTAGTTGCTTTCCTCACGACCTGTGCGTATCCTTTCGTCTCTCAACCTATCATTAGATGTGAAGATGTGCGGCCGTAACGCCGGGATGCAACACGAGCCAGAGGAGCAGACCATGGTGCATGTTTTAGAAGGCAGGGTGGTCGAAGTGCTGATCGGCATGGCGCCGCCGGAGAACGCATTGGAACCCAAGCTTGCCTCGCCGGACGCGGATTACCTGGTCACGACGCCGGTGCCGCAGGTGCGGGTAATCCTGGAGGGCTTCGAGGGAGATCGACACGCGGGCTTCACCCGCATGGCGGACGCCCGCACCCCGTTTTACCCGCGCGGCACGGTAATCGGCAACAGCCGCCAGGTCTCGATCGTCTCGGTCGAGGAGCTGGCAGAGATGGCAGCGGCACTGGGTGTGCCCCGGATCGAGGCCGCCTGGCTCGGCGCCAACCTGGTGATCGAAGGGGTGCCGCGCCTTTCGAAGCTGGCGGTGATGAGCCGCTGCTTCTTCCCCGAGCTGGCGACGCTGCAGATCACGTCGGAGAACCACCCTTGCGTCTTCCCCGGCAAAGCGATTCAGCGCCGCTACCCGGAGATCGCCGGCCTGGCGACCACCTTCCCGAAGCGAGCGTTCGGCCTGCGCGGCCTCGTGGCCTGGGTCGAGCGCCCCGGTACGATCAGCACCGGCGACGCCGTGCGGATCGAGAGTCCCGGGTAATACCGATATGTCTCGGTCGCCGGCCACTGCCGCAGGTCGTTCTACACCTGGCAGCACTGTTCCCGCGCAGCACCTGAGCTGACGTCGTCTCCGAACGCCGCCAGGCAGGTGTCCATCGTCTGATTGCAGAGGTCGGAGCAGAAGGGTAACCCGGAGGAGCCGCAGGCGGCCTGGCAGGCTGACCAGGCGCTGATACAGGCGATGCAGCCGTTGCGCACGCTGTCCGAGACGCAGCCGCTGCCGGCAATGAGGCCAGGAAGGCAGTTGGGCGCATCCGGCGGGCAGCAGAGATAGAGAAGCTGGCGCAGACCGGGAGCGCTCAGTGCAGGAGCAGCCAGCTAACACCGCCTCCCGAAATGACCAGCAGGGCAGGGTTGATCCTGGTCCGTAGCAGCAGGAGGCAGACGACGGCGCCGATTGCTGCAGTGACGACGTTCGTGACCGCGACGCTGGCAATGCTATAGGTGCCGGCGAGCATCAGCCCGATCGTCACCGGCGCCAGCCCTTTTTTCACTGCGGCCTGCCACGGCGAGCCGACGAAACGACGCCAGAGCTTCGCCATCACGAACATCAGGATGCTCGACGGCAGCAGGATCGCTGCCTCGGCGACCAGCGCCCCTGGCACCCCTGCCGCGCCATAGCCGATGGCAGCAACGTAGAGGGAGCTCGGCCCGGGGGCGAGCTGGCCCAGGGCATAGACACTGACGAACTGCTGCGATGTCACCCAGTGATAATGGCCGATGGTCAGCCGCTTGATCTCGGGCAGCGTCGCATTGCCGCCGCCGACCGAGATCAGCGAGATCATCGCAAACACGCCTGCCAGTTCGATGAGCGTGGTCAGCAAGAGCGGCGGCCCTTCAGGCTCTTCAGGCCCTTCACGCCGTTCTCGCCGTTCATATGTCCCTCTCGGGCGATGTCAGCGCCGGATGGTGGGGCGCTGCCCTGCCTGGCCGGTTGAGCCAGATGCCCGCCGCGCCGAGTACAAGCAGCGCGATCAGCAACGAGACGTGAAACACGGCCACGGCCACGAACGTCACCGCTGCCAGGACGAAGTCAGCGACACCGGCCATCTCTTTTTTGCCGATCTGCAGCGTGTTCGCGAGCGAGAGGCCAGCCGCAGCTGCGCCAATGCCCTTGAGGACGGTGACCACGTTCGGCAGCGACCCGTTCTCGAAATAGAGCGCCGCGAGCACGATGATCGCGACGAGTCCGGGCGCGATGAAGAACGCGATCGCCACGGCGGCGCCGGTTGCGCCCCGGAGCCGGTCGCCGATGAAGGTGGTGAGGTTGAGCACGTTCGGGCCGGGGACGATCTGGCTGATCTCGAGGCCCTCGATGAACTCCGGGTCGCTCAGCCAGCCCCGGCTTCTGACGATGACCTGGCGGACGTAGGCCGACAGCCCGCTGCCGAACGCTGTCAGGCCGAGGAGGCCGAACGTCCTGGCGATCGCCGGCAGTCCGATGCGACCCGGCTCAGGCTCCAGCTTCCTCCCAGACGGCGAAGATGGCTCCATTGTTCTCCCTGGCTTCGAACTGCGTCGTTCCGTACAGCCTGTCGCCGATGGCGACCAGGTTGTCTGCCGGATGCGTCCCTTCTTCCGGCTTAAAGAAGTGCACGACCTCGTATCCGGTGCCATTGGGGCGAATGCGAAACACGCTGCCGAAGTCCCCGGGGCCGCCGTAGTCGGTCGTACCGTACAGAAAGCCGTTGTGCATCGTGGGCGTGCCGATCGGATGCTGCCCGTCGGCATCGCCGCCGGCAAAGGAGTGCAGCACGGCAAAGTTGCGGCCGTCCGGGTCCATGCCGAAA
>JBBRGK010000251.1:0-5303 GCA_038240805.1 Dehalococcoidia bacterium
GTTCGTCGCAGTTGGTTAGCGGTCAGCACTGCCTTCGCTATGATCAAAAACCATCCTGAGACCCCCGGATCGGAGGTGGCGTCCCGCACCGAACCCATAATCGCAGCGCAATCGCGCCAGAAATCAGGGTTTCCACTTCACGGCTTCCACAAAATACACCGGCAGGGAGAACAGAATGACCGCGCGCAAACTCGCAGTATTTGCTGCGCTCGCCGTGGCTACATTGCCACTGGCCGCTCACTACAGCCCGCATGGGGCTCTGGCGAGTAGTCACCGCGAGGCGCCGTTTACGCAGGCCGACCCGGAGATCGACAGCACGGACCTGTATGCCTTCCGAAGTCCGGATCGGCAGGACACGATAACGCTCGTCGCCAATTACAGTCCATTTGAGATCGCCGGACTTGGACCGCAGTTCTATCGCTTCGGCGATGACACGCTGTATGCGATCAACATCGACAACGTCGGTGATGGGCAGCCACACATTCAGTACGTATTCCAGTTCACGACAACCTTCCAGAGCGCCACGAGCACGGACTACGAGACCGGTCCGATCACCAGGCTCGATGACCCGAATCTGGTCATTATCCAGCGTTACCGCCTGACCCGCACCGACGCTACCGGTTCGACCGTCGTCGCCGACAACGTGCTGACGCCGCCGGCAAACGCTGGCTCCAAGGCCACGCCGAACTATGATCAGCTGGCAGCGAAAGCCATCACTGATCTGCCCGGCGGCGGCAAGGTCTTCGCCGGCCAGAGGGCCGACCCGTTCTTCATTGACTTCTCGGTCTTCGACCTGTTGAGCATTCGCAAGCCTCCCGGCAACGCAGGCGGCGGCATCAACGGCGTCGCTGGCTTCAACATCCTCAGCCTGGCGCTGCAGATCCCGATGGCCCAGCTGAGCAATAACGGGCAGGCTCCGACCGATCCGAAGGGTACGAACGCCATCATCGGCGTCTGGACCACAGCTTCGCTGCAGAGCACGAGCGTGTTGCGGCCGACGATTCCCGGCCCGGCAGACGACGGCCCGTTCGTCCAGGTTTCACGACTTGGCCAGCCGCTTGTCAACGAGACGCTGGTTCCGCAGATTTTTAAGGATAAGTTCAACGCTACCCAGCCGGCGAATGATGCGGCGTATAAGGCGCTGTTCGATGATCCGGCGCCTGCTCGCGCACTGAATGCCGTCTACGGGATTAAAGTTCCTCCGACCCCCCGCGACGACATCACAACCATCTTCGCGCTCGGCATCCCCGGCGCGACAATGCCTGCAGGCGGAGTGCCTGCCGATGAGCTTCGCCTGAACATGGCCGTTCCGGTGACCGCAGCGCCGAACCGGATGGGTGTGCTGGGCAAAGACCTCCAGGGCTTCCCGAATGGACGGCGGTTGACCGACGATGTCGTCGACATCGCTTTCCAGGCACTTGCGGGCGCAACGTATCCGCTGTTCCACCCTGCCTTCGTGCCTGATCCGCTGGCAACGCAGGTGGGTGACGGCGTGGACGCCCCCGACAGGGCACCCATGGCCAACTTCCCCTACCTGGCCACGCCGTACACAGCCCACTAGGCTGGTATCACGGGGCCACGGAGAGTGATTCGCAAGAGGCCGCCCGGTGCACACGGGCGGCCTCTTCGCCGCCGATTTCTAAACTGTAGTGCTCCTGACCGGCACCGGTCGCCCGCTCGATCTGCGGCGCTTTTGCAGCAAATCTTACGTGTGGCAGGGTGCGATCTCTGCCCGCCGGTGCTAGGATGTTGTTGGCTGAAAAGGTCCACGCGGCGGCGGCAATGCCCGAAGGAGGGCAGCAGCCATGTCGATTGATCCCGTTCTGACGTAGCCCGTTATAAGGCACCGGCGCGCATCGCGTCGGTGCCTTTCGTGTTTCTGGTTCATGGTGCACGAGGAGGCAGCATTGAACTCCAGTTTGATCGGCAAGATCGAGAAGGCCCACAGGTACGCCAGGGAGCATGACCGGTTCCGCTTCAATAGCCTTTCTGTACAGGTGGAAGGGGACAACGATTCACACGAGGTAACACTGAGCGACAATCGCTGGACCTGCGGCTGTGATTTTTTTGCCGGTTGGGGCGTGTGCAGCCATACGATGTCGGTTGAGCAACTGCTCGACGGAATGCTCGCGAAAGAGGCTATCGGCCAGGAGTTTGCACCTCCCGCTGGCAGGTAGCACCCTCTACACCGGTTCGACCTCCGACAACTGCATATAAACTGAGGGCCGGGCGGGAGCGCTCGGCCCTCTGCTCTACTCCTCAACGTTCCGGCTTCGTTCTCGACACGTGATCGAAACTTGTGGCTAGCGAGGGGTGGTGCTATATGAAGAGAGGATGCCGTCGCGCGGTGGCTGGCTGGCGCAGATCGCTACTCGGAGGAATCGTTGATGGTCCGCAGGCTTCTCTCACGACCGCTGGTCGCCATGCTTTCGCTGCTGCTCGCGCTGACGCCGGTGGCGATCTACGCTCGGCCAGGGGAGGGCCAACCCTTCGGAATCGACTGGACGCCGATCCTGTTCTGGGCCGTCGTCGGCGGCATCGTCTTCGGCGGTTTCCTGCTAGGCGTTTTAATCGACTGGGGCAACCGCTAAGCTCCCTTGTCTGCCATGCCAGGGGCTACCAGCCGAGCAGGTTCAGAATCTCGCCGTATTGGGTGCTGTTCAGCAGGCGCGGAATTAGGGCCATGAACGGTGACGCCGTGCGGCCATCGCAAAACGAACGGGCGCCGGTGAGCCAGATCGCAACTGCCTTGACGTGCGAGAAGACGTCCCACCAGTGCAGCGCAGCAGAATCAACCTTGATGCCGCTGGCGCGTTCGTAGGTCGCGAACGCTTCCTCGGGCTGCGCGATGCCGCCGAACAGCTTGCCTGCCACTCCTGGTGCGTTCGGGAAGCGCCAGTTCTTCATGCACGTCCAGGCGAGGTCCTCCAGCGGGTCGCCGAGATGGACCATCTCCCAATCGAGAACTCCCATGATCTCGTCGTCGGTGTAGAGAAAATTGCCGCTGCGGAAGTCGCCGTGGCAGACTACGATTCGCTGCGCAGGCGGAGGAGGGTGGGCTCTCAGCCAGGCGATCGCCAGCTGCACGACCGGCTGGGGCTCTAGCCGCTGCCGCTCGATGATCTGTTGCCAGTGCGACAGTTCGCTTTCGGCGCAGCCGTCCTTCCCCGGTGCGGCCCTGGAGCTGAGGTCGAGCAGTCCGAGCGCAGCCGGGTCGGCGGCGTGAATCGCACCGAGAATCTCGAACTCGCGCCGGGCGATCCGGCGGCGCCCGGCGTCGTCCGGCCGCAGAGCGAGTAGGTTCGGGTCGCTCTGGCAGCCGTCGATGCGCTCCATGATGAAAAATGGGCGGTCGAGCGCGATGCTTTCAGTCTCCAACCAGTACATGCGCGGCACCGGCACGGCCGAGCCCTCGGCCAGACCCCCGAAGGCGCGGTAAACCCTGTACTCTACGTCCCGATCGGTGTCCAGCAAGCCGGCGTCGGGATCGCGACGCAGAATGAAGCCGCGCTTCTGTAATGTGCTCTCTCCATCCTGTTCGTTCTGCTGGATATGCCCGTTCTGCCAGGTCGCGTCAAAGGACCAGGTTTCGCGAGAAGCACCGCCGGGAATTCGGTATAGGCGGCTAACCTGAATCTGTGTGGCATCGGGCATTCGCGCCTGTAAAAAGTCCGCGATGCGGCCGGCCATCGTGGCGGGATCAGCTGCAGGCGCGGCCATTCAAACTCTCCTACGGTTGATTCGCCGGGATTGTAGCAGAGCAGTTCGCGGCGTCGTGCTACGCTCGCGTGGATGTCACAGCGAACGGTTTTGATCGGCTCAGCGAGAACGGCCCTCGGCGTCAACGCGCCTCTGTGGAGCACCGTGCTGCCCTTCGTCGCCTTCGTTGGAGCTGCACTGCAACTAGGCCTGTCAGGCGTCGATCCTGACTATTGGTGGCACATTTCGACCGGTCGGTGGATGCTCGAGCACGGCCGCATTCCGACAACCGATCCATTCTCTGCCACGCACGGGGGCCAGAACTGGTATGCACACGAGTGGCTGGCCGAGCTGCTCATGCGCGTCATCGATCGCATCGCCGGTTATGCGGGCGAGATCATCATCACCGCTGCTATCGTTGCCGGCGGCGCCTGGCTGCTCGGGCGGGCGGCCCGCTACTACGGTTCGAGTGCGCTCGGCGCGCTCCTGATCGTGGCCGGCGGCGCCTTCTTCATCCTGGGCAATCTCGCAGTACGGCCGCAGGTATGGGGCTGGGCGCTGTTCGCGGTGCTGCTGGAGGAGCTGGCCGCGTACGATTCAGGGCGCAGGCGCCATCTCTGGCTGCTGCCGCTGCTATTTGCCCTGTGGATCAATGTTCACCTCTCCGCCCTGATGGGCGGTGGCGCTCTGGCGGTCTACGTCGCGCATCTCGCACTCCGATGGGTGCTCGCTTCGCGTGCTAACCGGAGCTGTGCGTGGGACAGGCTGGTGCATGTCTTCAAGGTAGCCGCGCTCTCAGCTGCCGCTCTGTGCCTCAATCCTCGCGGTCCGGCGCTGCTCTGGTTCACCCGGGTCTACCTGAATCCCACTGCCGTTCGGTACCGCTACATCGGTGAGTGGCAGCAGCCATCGTTCAGCGGCAACGATCGCTTCCTGTTTGCCGGTGCGGCGGCGATCGTACTTGTGACCGTCGCCGGGATGGTCTGGCGTCGCTCGCTCTGGCCTGGTCAGCTCGTGCTCCTTCTTGCGGCGGCCTCCCTTCGTGCCACTCGCTACGTACCGCTGTTTGCGATCGTGGCGATTCCCAGCATTGGCTGGCTGCTGGGCCGGGTCGTGCGAGACCGGGTTGGACTCGTCAGCCGGCGGGCACCCGCCGTTTTGCCTGCTGTTCTACTCTTCGCCGCGATTGGGATGGTCTGGTTTGGGGTATACGAACGCGGCCCGTCGCAGTTTCGGCGGAAGCCCGAAGCGAGGCAAGGGGGCTATCCCGTGGACGCGGCGAGGTGGGTTCAAACGAACGTACCTGCTGGCGTGGTATTCAATGAGTACGGCTGGGGTGGTTACCTGATCTACGTCTTCTATCCGCAACGCCGGGTCTACATGGATGGGCGCGAGGAGATGTACGGCGAACGGTTCTTCGGTGACTTTGTCAGCACGATCGGTGCGGAGCCAGGCTGGCAGGCGACGCTTACGAAAGCGAAAGTGGCCGCGACCGTGATCAGTCCCAATGGTCCGCTGGCGGCGGCGATGGACGGAGATCCCGGCTGGCGGAAAGCGTTCGCGGACGAGAACGCCGCCGTCTATCTACCGACCGCCGCAGGCGA